>CBFQYI010000463.1:0-3860 GCA_965720825.1 uncultured Chryseobacterium sp.
TGTGAGATAAAATTAAGCATATTTTTGAATATTGAGGAATAATGTCTTATAAAATTTGAATAATTCATATTATGAATGCTACAGTAAAGTATAGCTGGTGTTTTCAGTCCTTCAACAAAAAAAATAACCCATGTAATGTACATGAGTTATAAAATATTTTGAATTGTATTTTTTGCCGAAATTTTTAGTTACCGCCTACAACTTCCTGAAGATGTGAGCTTTTTAGTCTTTTCTGATAAATAGGAAGGTATTTTTCAATAGGAATTTTCACTGCTTCAAAGTTGCCTGCCAATACGTAAGCCTGGATATTTTCGGAGGAATAAACAAACTGAAGAAAGTTATCAATTAAGTTTTCCGGTATTTTAAACTTTGTAAAATAATCTTTACCCAGATAATTTTTGATCTGTGCTACAGAACTGTTCATCCTTTCATAAGCCTGGTAACGCTGTTTTTTCTTTCTTTCTCCTGAAAGAATATCATAGATACTTTCAAGGCTGAAGGTAAGTCCTCCATCTCGAAGTCCGGCAACAGGAAGTTCCGGAGGTGTTCCGTCTCCTTTGGGTTCAGGAAGACCAATTACTTTTTTAAGGGCATATGCTTTGTCTTCTTTTCTTAAAGAGTTAACATCGTATCGAAGGTTACCGGTAGGCTTAAACCTGCTGAGAACAATTTCCTGAATCTCGTAATAGGCGATTTTAAGTTCAACCAGATTTTTTTGCACCATGGATTGAGGAGTCAGCTTGATATCTTTTCTTTCGGTCACAATAGAGGTAAAGCGGATGACATCCCCGGTATTGGCCGGGATATTAAAATTTCCATTGTAGTCCGTAAGAACGGTTTTCTGTGTATTCAGATTGGTGACATACACCTGATTGAGATATAAAATAGAGTTGTCTCTCAGAAATACCTCCCCGGAATATATTTGTGCATTAATTTTTGCCAGAAAAATCAATAGCAGTAGAGTAAACAGTTTCTTCATATAATGCGCAAAATTACATAGAAATAAAGCAATTTTGTGTAGTTAGATGAAGAATAGTGGTTAAAGTTATATTAAACTTTGGGATTTAATTGTTAAGGACTGTTAGAAACTTGCCATTCATGTAAAAAACGAAACATTTCCATAAAAAAACCGGAAGAAAGAAGTACTGAATTTTCAGTTGCTCTTTCTTCCGGTTTTCTGTTGTTATCTATGTTTTACAAGCAGCCAGCTCGTGTATTTTACCATAAGGTTGGAACCATATTCTGTCCAGGTAATAAAGTACCAGTAATTTGCTGTAGGAACATACCTGCCGCCGATTCTTCCATCCCAGGTGTATCTGTTTTCAGGAGTACCTCTGAAGACTTCTGCACCGTACCTGTCAAAAACCCGGAATATAAGATTGTCATTCTTCATTAAAGAAGAATAGTCGATGACTTCATTATGCCCATCTCCATTCGGAGTAATGGTATTGATCAGGTTAATAATGGCAAATGGTTTTTTAACATCCTCACACATTTTAGAGTCTCTTACAAATATGTTGTGAGCTCCTCTGGGTACATTATAGAAAACATTGGAACTTTGCCATACCACACCGTCTAAAGAATACTCATAAGGAGGTGTACCACCGCTTGCTCCAACTTTTACAGTTGTTCCGTCAATTTCAATAGAGGTTATGATAGGAAGAGGTAATTCTGTAACGTTTACATATTGCTTGTACACACAGCCATTGGAGGTAAGCTCTACCCAATAACTTCCGGGAGCAACATTCGTAATGGAAGGAGTGGTCGCTCCGGTGCTCCATAAGTATTTTTCAAAGCCAGGCCCTGCATTAAGTGTAGTAGTAGTTTTTGGACAAATTGCCTTGTCTTTTAAAATATCTGATTTCTTAGGAATTTTAATGTTGATTTTCAGAGTACCTACTTCAGGACAAACTCCATTTTTTTCAAAACGGATATAATAAGTCTGTGAAGTATTGATATTAACAGGGGATGAAACTGCATTCACATTATTCTGAGCATCTGCTAGAGTTGCATGAAAAGTGAATGTAACATTCGGATCTAATGTAAACTGAGGAATAAACTGAGCTAGATTGACGCTTTTTATTCCATCCAAATCATCATCACAAGTACTTTCTGTAACGGTTTTGGTAATCAATGTTATTTTAGCGCCGATACTGAATTGTAATGGTTTGATTACAGAAGCACATCCGTCCGGGGAATCTACCCGGATATAAATGGTTGTAGTTGCTGTATAGCTCCAGTTGTTAGGAAGGGTATTATTGTTTCCTGCATTGGCATCTGCAAGATTGGCATAGTATCTTACATTAGTAAAGTAATTCGGATTATTAAGTACAATTGGGGTTATATTAGAAAGTACAACTGTAACAGTTCCATCCAGATTATCATCACAGAAAACACCATTGTAGTTATCCTGTACAATTGCTTTATTAAAAAGAGATAGTGTTATTTGTGCAATATTTTTACAACCAATATGATCATTAACAACTGCATATACGATAGTTCCGTTAGCTGCGGTATAGGCAGTTGTATTGGTTATTAATGCCGCAGCATTTTCATTCTGAGCATCCAAAAGGGTAGGGTAATAAGTAATAGTAACAGGGGAATTACTGGTAACATTTGCTGTTGTCAGGTTAAAGGTTCCCTGCCCATTGATATCACAGGCAAATAATGTAGCATTCATTACTGACAAAGCCTGAATATTCAGGGTAACGGTTACTGTTTCACAATCCGGGAAGTCGGGATCGTCTCCGCAGAATGTATAAGTGAATGTATCTGTTCCTGATATACCTAAAGTATTTACAGTATAATTAATAATACCGGTAGTGGGGTTTACAACAGCTGTACCCAATGAAGGTGTTGTTGTAATAGCTACCGTGCTTGGAACGGGAGTTTGTGATGAGCCGCTGAATGTAGGAATTATAGTTTTAGAATTACATGCAGTGTATGAGGTGCTGGATATTTTTGTACAATTCAGAACTTTAAATTGTTCAGTGACTAAAGGCGCACAGCTTCCCATTGTTACAGAACATGTGTAATATCCTGGTAATGTAGGTGAGATTGATGAAGTGGTAGCTCCCGGAACAATAACTCCGTTTCTGTACCATTGGTAGCTATCATAAATAAAAGGATCTACGGTAAGGCTCATTCCTGGAATACAACCGCCTCCGGATTGTAAAATAACAGGTTGTGTAGGAAAGCCGGCAAAAAAGCCTCCATATCCTACAGCATCACTGCCGGCAGTAATACCAGCCATAATTGCTCTATTTGAAACTATAGTAATTGTACCTGTTACATCGGGAATACCATAGGTAACCCAATTCGTTGTACCTGTCATATTGTAAGGGCCGGTTATTGCAGGAGGGTTAGCTCCGTTCACTGTAATAGTAGCGCCACGTTCTGTAATGATGTTGAGTTTTGTAGGTATATTCAGCACTCCTCCGGGATTACCAATGGAATGAACAAAATTTTCATTAATAAGTCCAAGTTCATTAATTTGCTTTGGCAGGTAACAGTTCAAAGCAGGAATATAATTAAATCCACCGGTGGCCGTTTCATTTCCAGCATTTGAAACTCCTGCTAAAATTTGGTATACGTAAGCATTTTTTGATGTTTTAAGATACAAGTTGTAATGTCCGTTTCCCTGAAGGATATATTTTGAGTCAGGAATGACAAAATATTTTCCTGCATTGAGGGTTGCTATAGGTGGAATTTCATTGTTTACAAAAATTTGAGTATTATCTTCAGTAGCAATTACAATAGCCCCTTCCATATGGGAGCCAATAGAACCGTTACCTTTTACAAGGGCAAATTCATTTCCAAGCCTGTTGACAGGTACTCCCTGATCCATTAAAATATCTGAA
>CBFQYI010000464.1:0-3848 GCA_965720825.1 uncultured Chryseobacterium sp.
GCTGATGGTTTGTCACCATTTGAGCAAAAATATTCCTGAGGATGTAGCGTTTGCAGATTCACGTATCCGTCCTGAAACCATTGCAGCAGAAGATATCCTTCATGATATGGGTGTTTTCAGTATCATGAGTTCAGACTCTCAGGCAATGGGAAGACCAGGAGAAGTGATTACCAGAACATGGCAGACAGCGAGCAAAATGAAAGAGCAGAGAGGTGATCTGGCTGAAGATAAAGACAGTGGAAATGACAATTATCGTGCAAAAAGATATGTGGCTAAATATACCATCAATCCTGCTATAGCACACGGTATTTCAGAATACGTAGGCTCTCTTGAAGAAGGGAAACTGGCGGATTTGGTGATCTGGAAACCTGCCTTATTTGGCGTAAAACCAGAAATGATTGTAAAAGGAGGATTTGTCATTGCTGCTAAAATGGGAGATCCTAACGCATCTATTCCAACCCCTCAGCCTATTATTTACAGAAATATGTTTGGTGCTCACGGAAAAGCTAAGTTTGGTATTTGCGCAAACTTCGTTTCTCAGATTTCTATTGATAATGGAACAATCGCTTCTTATAAACTGGAAAAAATGATTCTTCCGGTGAAAAACTGTAGAAATATTGGTAAAAAAGACCTTATCCATAATGATAAGACCCCTTTAATTGAAGTGAATCCTGAAAACTATAAAGTAACGGTAGACGGAGAATACATCACTTGTGAACCAGCAGAAACACTTCCTTTAACACAGTTGTATTATTTGTTCTAAGATCAATTTAAACAATGACAGGTACAAACCTTATAGGTTTTTAAAACCTATAAGGTTTAATCAAAGTTTATTCAATTCAATGTAAAACAATTATAGAACTAAGCTTAGAATGAAATATTTAAATAAAACAGTTTTTCCTCTTGTCATAGCCGGTATGTCTATACTTTCAGGAAGTCTGAATGCTCAGTTTCTGGGCGGACACAGGCTTAAAAGTGATGAAGACGGATCCAAAGGACAGTTTATGGTGTATGGTTCGTTAGACTATTCTAAAATTACGACACCGTCAAGCAGCAGCAGTACTGTTTCCAGTGCACCGCTTGGAGTAGGATACTTCATCAATAATAATGACCTTATCGGAGTTAATTATGCTTACTCGCAGAATACAGTAGACCATAATGTAGTGTACAAACAAAATGAAGCGGGAATCTGGTATAGTCCTTCAGTAATGCTTGGAAAATACTTTGTATTAATTGGCCAGGTGGATGCTCACTATGTTTGGGGACAGCAACTTTCAACAGTAGCAGATGCGATGCAGAATTTTAATGGATTCCGTCTTCGTGCCTATCCTTTGATCGGAATCGTATTAGGAGGAGGTTGGGCACTGAAATTCAAATTTGCAGAACTTTCAATGCTTCAGACCAAAACTAAAGAAGAAGGCTGGACGAAAAGCTATGTAGCTGGAATCAGCGGTTCAACATTCGGGGTAGGTATCTCCAAAAACTTAGACTTCAGAAAAAAAACCAAAAATGATAATTAATCAAATCATAGGCAATCTTGCTGAAAATCCTACGGAAAAAACCATAGACTATATTGATCTTGAATGGTTTGAAACCACCAAAAGAATCCAACGTAAAAAAACCAGACAGGGAATTGATGTTGCCATCAAATTTCTCAGAGAAGGGCAACGATTACGTGAAGGAGATATTCTTTTTGAGGATGCCGAAAAAATAATCGCAATCAATGTTCTGGAAACGGAAGCTATTGTGATGTCACCAGTTTCGCTGCTGGAAATGGGAACTGTATGTTATGAGATCGGGAACAAACATATTCCGCTTTTTATTCAGAATGACAAAGTTTTGCTCCCTTTCGAAGTGCCAATGTTCAGATGGCTGGAAGCAAGTGGTTTCAAACCGGAAAAACAATCGGTGAAACTGCTGAATCTTCTAAAATCTAATGTAGAGCCTCATGGACACGGAAGTCTCGGATCAACAATTTTCACAAAAATCCTAAAAATGGCGGCCCCAAAAGATGAATAATATGAACATCAATTTCCTGTCAGGACTGCTTCATCTTGCAGATCCTACACTTCCCATCGGAGGCTATACCCATTCTAACGGACTTGAAACGTATGTGCAGGAAAGAATTGTACATGATCTGGCAACCGCGAAAGAATTTGTACAGAATATGCTTCGGTACAACCTTAAATTCAATGACGGAGCTTTTGTAAAACTGGCTTATGAAGCAGCAGAAAATGGAGATTTGCAACAGCTTTTACAATTGGATAATGAATGTAATGCGATAAAATGTCCAAAGGAAATTCGCCAGGCAAGCCAGAAACTGGGCCTCAGACTGATTAAAATCTTCAAAAGAAGAGAGAATTTTCCTTTTATGGAAGCTTTTGAGAAAGCTGTTCAGCATAAAGAAGCGAATTCTCACTATTGTATTGTGTTTGGAGTGTATGCTTATCTGATGAAAATTCCTTTGTACGAAGCACTTTTAGGATTCTATTACACTTCGGTTGCCGGGATGATTACCAATGCAGTAAAATTAGTTCCTCTTGGACAGCTGGATGGACAGGATATTCTATTTTCACTCTATCCCGTCATGGAAAAAACAGCTTTAGAAACTATAGATCTGAACAGAGATATGGTGGGACTTTGTAATACTGCCTTTGATATCAGATGTATGCAGCATGAGAGATTGTATTCAAGACTTTATATGTCGTAAGACAAAAGTAAAAAGATAAAAGTAAAAAGATAAAAGTAAAAAGGGAGGAAAGGCAAAGTGATGGATAATGATTGTAAAGTTAAGAAAATGCAGATCT
Source organism: uncultured Chryseobacterium sp. (assembly GCA_965720825.1). Classification (GTDB taxonomy): domain Bacteria; phylum Bacteroidota; class Bacteroidia; order Flavobacteriales; family Weeksellaceae; genus Chryseobacterium. The sequence continues at coordinate 2,808 of CBFQYI010000464.1, forward strand.
TATGACTGATTGGATGGTGTGCTTCTTAGCCGAATGAAATGCCTTTGCATCCCTTGTAATATTCTCAATTAATAAAAAAAATATACGTGAAACAAGGTGCTCTTTGCTGAGTGAAACGCCCTTGCGATCGAAAAATATTCACAGTAAAGAAAGCTTAGCGCCTATAGCGTTAAAAAAATAAAATTTAAAAAAATGGAAAATAGAAAGTATATAAAAGTAGGAGTTGCAGGACCTGTAGGTTCAGGAAAAACTGCATTATTGGAACGTTTAAGCAGAAAATTATTCGGGACTTATGATCTTGGAGTAATTACGAATGATATTTATACCAAAGAAGACGCTGAATTTATGGCTAAAAACAGTCTTCTTCCCCACGACAGAATTATCGGAGTAGAAACAGGAGGTTGTCCCCACACTGCCATCCGTGAAGATGCAAGTATGAACCTTGAAGCCGTAGATGAGCTGGCAGCACGTTTCCCGGAAATCGAACTGGTTTTGATTGAAAGTGGTGGGGATAATCTTTCAGCAACATTCAGCCCCGATCTTGCCGACGTTACTATCTTCATCATCGACGTAGCAGAAGGAGAAAAAATTCCTAGAAAAGGTGGTCCTGGTATTACAAGATCAGATTTACTGATCATCAATAAAATTGACCTTGCTCCTCACGTAGGTGCCAGCCTTGAAGTGATGGAAAATGATGCCCGAAGAATGAGAAAAGGAAATCCTTTCGTGTTCACCAACCTGAAAACAGATGAAGGATTGGATAAAGTAATAGGTTGGATTAAAAAATATGCCCTTTTAGAAGAAATTGAAGAACCGAATTTGGTAAGATAAATGGATAGTCATTTAAAAATTATTGCAGGATTCAAGGGAGGAGAGTCCTATGTGAAAGACCTTTATGTCTCACTTCCTTTCAGAGTAGTTTCTGTAGGACAGCGAAAAAGCGACAAAAAGCTCTATCAGATGGTGATGAGCTCCTCTCCGGGAATTCTGGATGGAGACCACTATCATTTGAATGTTACTCTTGAAAAAGGAGCAGCGCTG
>CBFQYI010000465.1:0-3848 GCA_965720825.1 uncultured Chryseobacterium sp.
AGCGTTCGTTTTAGAAAGTAATATCTACTCCTGATAAGATAAATCGGCTTCTTGGATAAGCAGAATAATCTACTCCCGGAGTTAATGGATTTCTTCTGGTATTGGCTTCCGGATCAAATCCCGAATAACCGGTAATTGTAAATAAATTATTCACGGTCGCATACAGTCTCAGGTTTTTCACTCCAATGGCTTCCAGAGATCCTTTTGGGATGCTATATCCAATAGTGAGGTTATTCAGTCTTAAGAAAGAGCCGTCTTCAATAGCATAGGAATGAAGGAAGTAAGCTCCTGCGGGAGGAGTCCACATCGTTGTATTAGCGTTAAGAGCCGCAAGAGCAGTAGGATCTGTCACTTTATTTCCGGCATTGTCAAACCACCTCCAGCGGTCTGCCACTTCAGCGAGCATATTATTATCCTTATACAGATACTGAGTCGTGTATTCTATTTTGTTGGCATTGTATACTTTATTTCCTATGGAGAAATTGAAAAGTAAGCTCATATCCCAGTTTTTATAGCGGAAGGTTTGAGTAAAACCACCATAGAATTTAGGTTGTGCACTTCCAAGATCGGTCATGTCTTTATTATCAATCACTCCGTCACCATTGAGATCCTGAAGTTTAAGATCTCCCGGCTGTACAGCTTTTGCCCCGTTAGCCACAGCGGCAGAGCTTGCAATTCCGTTTTTTAAAGTATAGATCTGAGTGGCTGCATCATAATTAAAATCACTCACTTCATACCTTCCAGCTGTCACATATCCCCAATAAGTACCTACCGGTTTTCCTACCTGTACAAGGAAATCAAACAGGTTATTCTGCCATCCGGAAGGGTAGTAGTAGGAATTGGAACTTGCAGACGCATTATTTCCTAAGCTTTTGATCGTATTTCTGTTGGAGGAGATATTAGCATCAATTTTCCATGAAAAGTTTTCTTTACTGATGATGGTGCTTCCCATTGATAACTCTATCCCTTTATTCTCGCTGCTTCCTGAGTTTTGGTATTGATACTCGTACCCTGAAGTCTGTGGTATTTTGGCTAATAATAAAAGGTCTTTGGTATCTGTTTTATAAACGTCAAGAGTTCCATAAAGTCTTCCTTTGAACAACCCAAAATCAATTCCGGCGTTGTATGAAGTAGCTGTTTCCCATTTTACATTAGGGTTGGCCATAATGTTTCCTGTGGTTGCACCTGGCGTAACACTGGTTCCGAAAGCATAGCCGTAATCTGAAGAAGACGTAAAGAACGTATCATATAAAAAAGCTCCGATTCTGTTATTCCCTGATTTTCCATATCCTAAACGAAGTTTCAGTTCATTGACAAAGTTGCTTTGTTTTAAAAAGTTTTCTTCCTTGATTTTCCAGGCTAAAGAAGCTGCAGGAAAGTATCCCCACTGATTGGGACCAGGTTTGAAAACACTGGAACCGTCAGCTCTCATGGAAACCGTTGCAATATATTTGTTGTTGTAGATATAATTTACTCTTCCAAAGAAAGACGCTAAACGGTCTACCTCTCTTGCGGTTTTAGGAGCATCCTGAACCATTCCTGATGGTGGTGATGCCAGCTGTGAATTGGCAAAAGCTTCCTGTGCTGAAGAAGATTTCGGGAACCATTTGATATTGATGGAAGTAGATTCTCCATCTGTTCTTACCGTTTCCTGACCTGCTAATAGGTCAAATTTATGATTTCCGAATGCTCTTTTATAATTTAACGTATTGGTATTGGTGATTCTTCTGGTTTGAGAATTACTCATAAATACCACAGGCTGGTCATTGTTCTGTCTGGCAAGGCTGGTAACCGGACCGGAAAACTGATTCACGATCTGATCCCTCTGTACATAACCGATGACGCTTCGGAAGGTAAAATCTTTGCTGATTTTATATTCAATGGTTCCATTTAATAATAAATCATTTCTTCCGCTTTCTTTTACTTCATCGTTAGCCAATAAAACGGGATTGACAAGGTTCGTCTGGTCTGCGAACAACGGATCAAAATCATCAACATCTACCGTAGAACCACCCTCAAAAGGCTGATATCTGATGGCATTTCTCAATCGGTTGGTGGTTTGCGAACCTGAAGCTGATGTTCCAGCTCCATAGATCATCTGGCGGCTGTAACGGGCGTTCAGACCAATGCTCAGCTTTTTTGAAATATCATAATCATACCTGAAGTTGGCCATATTACGTTTGAATCCGGATCCAATCATCACTCCGTCTTCTTCCACATTATTAAGGGTCAGTGAAAATGCAGAGTTTTCAGATCCTCCGGACAATGCCACATTATGGGTAAAATTGAACGCTTCTCTTCCGAAAAGCTTATCCTGCCAGTTTACATTTTTGACAGACTTATATTTGTCAAGCTGATCAAAAGTTCCGTAGCGTGTGTTAAAAGTTTCAATATCTTTTGCATCTCCATTCTTATAATATTGTTCATATTGATAAAGAACATACTCATAAGGATCCAGTACATTAATTTTGTTCTGAATGCTTCTTACGCCTACAAAACCATTATAATTGATTGTTGTTTTTCCTTTTTTTCTACCTCCTTTTGTAGTAATCAGAACTACACCGTTAGCTCCTCTTGATCCGAAAATAGACGTGGAAGAGGCATCTTTTAATACTTCAATAGATTCTATTTCTTTGGGAGATAAGATGGTCAGGGCATTATCCATTTGTATCCCATCTACAATATAGAGTGGGGCATTACTCTGGGTAATGGAGTTCCCTCCGCGCACTACAATGTCTACATCCGCACCGGGAGATCCTTCGCTCAGGGAAACCTGTACACCTGCCAGTCTTCCCTGGATCGCTTCAGCAGCATTGGTAGAAGGCATATCTTTAAGAGCTTCGCCTTTCACAGAAGAAACAGCGTTGGTAACGTCTTTTTTGGAAACTTTTGTATAGCCTACCAAAACCACATCATCCAGTTTGGTTTCTTTATCTTTTTTCGTTTCTTTTTCCTGAGCCATGGAAAGGACAGGAAGCAGAAAAACAGTTAAATATAACCACTTTATTGATTGTACTCTTTTATCCATTATGTATCCTTATAGTTTTAATTCTTGGTTGAAAGTTTTTTCAATCGTTTTTGATTAGGATTATGAAGTATTCTGCGGATTTTAGTGGCCATGACGTTTTTTTGATCATTTTCTTACGCTTTAGTGCAATCGATTGCGTAATTTTTTATAAAACATTATTCTGGCTCCTAAACTAATATTATTTTTCAATACGCAAAGAAAAAAATATTATTTTTTCATGAATTTATCTGTTTAATAATGTGATTCTTGCAAATTAAATATTGATTATTTGCATTTAAGTAATTGATTATCAATTGAATGTTTTAATTTGTGAACAGCTTTGAGAGGCAACGAAAAAAATCAATTTCTGAAGTGTTTAATGATTATAAAACTTAAAATTTGCTTAAAATGATGTCCATTTTTGACTGTGAAAAATCCCAAAATTCATCTCAAGGAATAAAAATTTTCATCAATTTCTGATTTTTGTCATCTTTTTGAAATTATTTGCTCCTTCATATTTTGTACTTTTTATTAATATTTACGAGTATGTGTCATATGTGTATTAATTTGATGATATTTTAATCAATGTTTCATTGTCTGTTTTCTCTTTTATTTTGGCATGATTTTATATTTTGAGTCCGGTTGGTTTCTTGTTTTGGGAAATTTATTTGGGATTTTTCTTCCCTTTTTCATCTGTTTTTAAATCTATTTTAAATTTTATTGAATTGAAAATCAGTTTGTTTTAAAATAAAATTAATTTTTTGTTAACTACTTAAAGAATAATTATATATTTAACCCCACAAGTATTTCTGCAATTTTAGTGTAATTTTATGCAATCGAT
>CBFQYI010000466.1:0-3847 GCA_965720825.1 uncultured Chryseobacterium sp.
CATTGGTTATAAAGATAAGGTTTAAAGCTTAAAACAAGCGAGATAAAAATGATTTCAGAAATATATGATGTGATAGTAGTAGGTGCCGGACACGCAGGTTGTGAAGCCGCAGCCGCAGCAGCTAACCTCGGTTCAAAAACTCTACTTATTACAATGAATATGCAGACCATCGGACAGATGAGTTGCAACCCGGCAATGGGCGGAATCGCAAAAGGACAGATCGTAAGAGAGATTGATGCAATGGGAGGATATTCCGGAATTGTGGCAGACAAATCTGCCATCCAATTCAAGATGCTGAATCTTTCAAAAGGTCCTGCGATGTGGTCTCCGAGAACCCAAAATGATAGAATGCTTTTTGCTGAAGAATGGCGCTTAGCATTAGAGAATACTCCCAATCTTGATTTCTTTCAGGATATGGTAAAACAACTGATTGTTGAAAATAATAAAGTAGCAGGAGTTGTTACTTCTTTAGGAATTGAGATTAAAGCAAAATCTGTAGTTCTTACTAACGGAACTTTTCTTAACGGATTAATTCATGTTGGAGATAAACAATTAGGCGGAGGAAGAATGGGTGAACCAAGAGCTTTTGGAATTACAGAACAATTGGTCACTTTAGGATTCGAAGCAGGAAGAATGAAAACCGGAACTCCACCAAGAGTAGACGGAAGAAGTTTGGATTATTCAAAAATGGAAGAACAGAAAGGAGATGAAAATCCTCAAAAGTTCAGCTATCTTGATACGCCGAAACTAACAAAACAATTAAGCTGTCATATCGTATATACCAACGAAACAGTACACGATATTTTAAGAGAAGGTTTTGACAGAAGTCCAATGTTCAATGGTACGATCCAAAGTTTAGGTCCGAGATACTGCCCAAGTATTGAAGATAAAATTAATCGTTTTGCAGAAAGAAACAGACATCAGCTTTTCGTAGAACCGGAAGGATGGAAAACAGTAGAGATCTATGTAAACGGATTCAGCTCTTCTCTTCCTGAGGATGTACAGATCAAAGCAATGAAACATATTCCAGGATTTGAAAACGTAAAAGTTTTCCGTCCGGGTTATGCTATTGAATACGACTACTTCCCTCCTACCCAATTGAAGCATACACTCGAAACTAAATTAATTGACAATTTATATTTCGCAGGGCAGATTAACGGAACTACCGGATATGAAGAAGCAGCAGGCCAGGGATTAATTGCCGGAATAAATGCACACAATAAAGTACACGAAAAAGGAGATTTTATCCTAAACAGAGATGAAGCTTATATTGGAGTATTAATTGATGACCTGATCACAAAAGGAACGGAAGAACCTTACAGAATGTTTACTTCACGTGCAGAATACAGACTTCTTTTAAGACAGGATAATGCCGATATCAGATTAACAGAGAAAGCATACCAATTAGGATTGGCAAAAGAAGACAGATTAAGACGAGTTGAAACCAAAATATCTGAAAGCCAGTCACTTGAAGAATTCCTTCGAGAAACTTCTTTAAAACCAGGAATTATCAATCCAGTTCTGGAATCTATTGAAAGCAGTCCTGTAGATCAGGCTTACAGAGCAGCTCAAATCCTTACCAGACCTAATATGACATTAGAAAAACTGGATGAAATTGATTTTATTAAAAAAGTTTCTAGTCAATATAATGATGAAGTAAGAGAACAGGCAGAGATCAATATTAAGTATAAAGGATATATTGAGAAAGAAAAAGAAAACGTTGCAAAATTAAATCGTTTGGAAAACATTAAAATTCCTGAAGATTTCGATTATACAAAGCTTTCCAGCCTTTCTGCAGAAGCAAAACAGAAGATGTCTAACGTACGTCCGAAGACTATTGCACAGGCTGGAAGAATTAGCGGGGTTTCCCCAGCTGATATTAATGTTTTATTAGTTTATTTAGGGCGTTAAAAAAAATGTTTCACGTGAAACATTAGAAAATAAAAACAAAAATTAAGGTATTTATAAGCATAAAACACTTCTGAATATCTTAATTTTTTTATCATATAAAAGATATTTACTTCAATGAAAATAAAAGATCATTTTCTTTCACAGGAAATATTTGAAATTAAAGAGACTGAAACAAAAGGGGTATTCAAAACCACTCCTATTCCATCCAATATTTCCAGATATTATGAAAGTGAAGATTATATTTCTCATCACCAGGATTCAGGAACTTTAAAAGAAAAGCTTTATAAATTTCTTCAGTCTTTTAATCTGCAGTATAAAAAAAATATACTGGTGGACAGAATAAAAAAAGGATCAAAAGTTCTTGATTACGGATGCGGTGCCGGAGAGTTTGTAAAATATATAGAAAATGATTTTGAAACTTTCGGCTTTGAACCGGATGCTGATGCCAGAAAAGCAGCACAGGGAAAAATAACAAAAGCTTCCATTTTAGATAATATTAATAAAATTGAAGATAATACCTTAGATGCTATTACACTCTGGCATGTATTTGAGCATATCGAAAACCAGGATGAAATGCTTCGCACATTTCACGGAAAATTAAAAGAAAAAGGAATTCTTGTCATTGCAGTTCCCAACCCTACTTCCTATGATGCGAAACATTATAAAGAATATTGGGCAGCTTATGATGTTCCAAGACATATCTACCATTTTTCAAAAAACGGAATGGAAAATTTAATTTCTAAAAATCCAGACTGGAAAATGAGAAAAATCAAACCTTTGGTCCTTGACTCTTATTACATCTCCATGTTGAGCGAAAAATATAAAAAATCTCCTCTATTTTGGGTAAAAGCCGTTGTTTACGGAACAATTTCGAACGTAAAAGCATTATTTTCCAACGAATTTTCAAGTTTGATATATATTATCGAAAAAAGATAGAAAATCGATTTTTGACCCATTTATGAAGGTCAATTTTCGGCATTTTTAGCTTAAAAAATAAAAAACTCAGGATTTTTCTCCTGAGTTTTCTTTTTTCTGGAATACATTTATATTTTAAATCCTAAATCTATTTTGTAAAGACTTAAAAATAAAATAGAAATTTACCTTCCTTAGCTATCAATAAACAAAATATCTCCCCTACTCCATTTTAATAATAAAGAAAAATATAGATCATCTCCTTAGTAATTTATGTACTTAAAGCTTTTATTGAACTTTCTCATTCAGTTTTCAACAAAAGCATAAAATCAGCGAAAAAAGGAAGAAATTTAGTTTTAACAAGATAAATTATCACAAAAACAGCTTCAATTTAACTTCAAAATAAAATAAGATACAAATACTCTAAAAAAGATAGAAAATTGATTTTTAAGCTATTTATGAAGGTCATTTTTCGACATTTTTATTGAAAAGAAAAAATTAAAGCTGATCTGGTAAATATATTTCTGACGATAAAAAAATAGAAAATCCAAATTCTTCCTAAAGTAATTCTTCCACGATAAAAGAGAAGCTCCCCCACTCCACTCTATCACTTTTAATAAAAATAATTTTTCCCTACTTCAAAAAATAAAATTTATAAAAAATTGACATGTTCTACTTTTTAAGAAAACTGGAAAAAAATGAAAATCAATAATTGTAGAGAATTTCAAAAAATCAATACTCAATAAAAAATTTAAAAGTTGAAAGCACCTAAACAATGTTAAACTTCATGGCAAATTTTTAAGTCGAAGAAATAAAAAATTAAAACTTACTTAAATTTATCCTGGAAATAGGTCTTAAAAATTCAAAAAGTAATTAACTTATTCATTTTATTAGAGTTACCTATGGATTTCTATTCTTTTAGTAAGATTATCACATGAAAACAATAAAGACAAAATAGTTAAAAAATAAGTTTAATAATTAATAATCAGAAAGATACACATCTATCACTATGATGTGAAATAAA
>CBFQYI010000467.1:0-3841 GCA_965720825.1 uncultured Chryseobacterium sp.
TTTCATCGCGCGATTGCATTGAACTGAGCGATGAAATTTACCAGAAAACAAAGTAACTGCCAAGAAAGAGATCGCCACAATCATACTCATTTTTTTGTGTTTGAAGATTAAATTAAAGCCTTTCAAAACGATTCTATCCCAGAAATTAACAAACGGGTTATTTTTTTCTCTTACATTTTTATTTAAAAGGATATGAGAAAGAACAGGAACCAATGTTAATGTAAATATCAACGCTCCCATTAATGCAAATCCTAATGTAAATGCCAGAGGAGAGAACATTTTACCTTCTACTTTCTGAAATGAGAAGATAGGAATCAGAGAGGTAATGATAATTAATTTTGAAAAGAAGATTGCTTTTCCTAATCCCGTTCCAGTTTGTTTTATCCAGCCTCCTTTGGCGAGTTTATTAAACTTCTCCAGTCCGTACCGTTTCGCTTTATGATCGAGCATTACGAAGAGTCCTTCCACCATGACGACGGCACCGTCTATGATAATCCCGAAGTCTACCGCTCCTAACGAAAGCAGATTGGCACTCATCCCGGCCAGTTTTAAGCATAAAAATGCAAATAGTAAGGATAAAGGAATGATGATGGAAACAATCAGAGTGGTTCTCCAGTCGGCCATAAAAATCAAAACAATTACCGTTACCAGTACAATTCCTTCAATAAGGTTATGCATTACGGTATGCGTAGTGAAATCCATCAGATTGTCGCGGTCATAGAAAGTAACCATTTTGACATCTTTTGGAAGTACTTTTTCGTTAAGCTCTTTAATTTTAGCCTTCACTCCTACCAGAACTTCTCTTGGATTCTCTCCTTTTCTCATCACAACAATTCCTTCTACTGTATCGTCATGATGATTCAGAGCAGCCTGCCCTACTCTAGGCATAGAGCTTTCGTGAACTTCTGCTACATTTTTTACCAAAACAGGATTTCCACTGTCATTCTGAATGGTAATATTTCCGATATCTGCCACAGATTTTACCAAACCAATACCTCTTACCACATAAGCCTGCCCATTTTTTTCAATAACATCTCCTCCTACATTCAGATTACTCTTTGTTACTGCATCATATACCTGAAGAGGTGTCAGATTATATTTATCTAATGCTCTCGGATCAATACTTAGCTCAAAAACTTTATCCTGTCCTCCGAAAACGTTGATATCTGCTACCCCCGGAACTCCTCTTAGCGCACGGTCTATTACCCAATTTTGCAGGGTAAGCAGTGTTCGGGAGTCTTTTGTTTTACTTTCCAGCGTATATCTGAAAATCTCACCGGTTGGCCCGTAGGGTGGCTGTACTTCTGGATCTACCTCATCAGGAAGGCTAATGGTTCTTAACTGATTATTGACCTGATTTCTGGCAAAAGTATCATCCACCCCGTCGTCAAACAGAATTTTAACTATAGAAAGTCCAAACATGGTGGTACTTCTTACACTTGTTTTTTTCTGAACCGGGCTCATCGCCAATTCGATAGGTGTAGTGACAAAACGTTCTACTTCTTCTGCACTACGTCCATTCCATTGGGTGATGATTACAATCTGGGTGTTGGTTACATCCGGAAAAGCTTCAATAGGCATATTTTTGAAACTTATAAAACCGGAGATGGCTAAAATCGCTACCCAGATAAAGGTAAATGCTTTATTTTTTAATGAAAAAGCGATTATATTTTTTATGAATTTATTCATGATAGATACATTGATGACCTAAAAAAGCCGTTAAAGAAAAAAGTAAATATTCTTAATGGTTTAATAAGACTAGCTGTTCAGTGAACGGTAGATCAGCAGCTGGTTGTTGGTAATCACTTCTTCTCCTTCTTTAAGACCGTCTGCAATATAAGTGACATCACCTACCTGCTTTAATACTTTGATTTCTCTGATCTTTACATCTGTTCTGGATTTAAAAATCACCACAAAGCTTTTATTATCATCAAAAATCACAGCTTTGGATGGAACGGTAAGTGTAGAGTTGCTTTCCAGACTGGAAACTTTTATCGTAGCCTTACTGTCCGGAATCAAAAGTCCGTTGGCATTGTCCAATACTACTCTTGCCTGCATAGCGTTGGTCTGTGGATCAATAATTTTAAATATCTTATCAATCTTTCCATCGAAAAACTTATCCGGATAAGAAAGCGTAGAAACCTGAGCCTTCATTCCAAGACTGATTTTATCAATATCAGATTCGTTGACATTCATGATCGCCCATACATTGGTTGTATTGGCCACATCAAAAATATTATCACTTCTGTCACTTCTCAGCTGCATATCTTTATTGATACTTTTCTGAACAATATAACCGCTGATAGGTGCTACAACGCTGTATATATTTCCGGTTTTCACATTATAAACCGTACTTACCGCTGCGGCTCTCTGCAACTGGTCTTCTGCTTTTTGTAACTGGCTTTTAGCTTCGAGGACATCCCTTTCTGTATTAAGCTTTCCTTCATAGAGCTCTTTGGCAACACGAAGGTTATTTTTGGCCACCACAAGATCTGTTTTTGCATCGCTTACATCCTTTTGAATTTCTGCCAGCTCAGTACTTCTGATAGTCGCCAGTACCTGTCCTTTTTTCACATAGTCACCCAATTCCACATTGACACTCATCACATTTCCACCAACTAAAGGATAAACATCTATGTAACTGTTTTTGTCTGCTGAGATTTTTCCGTAAAAGCTGTATTCATCTTCTATATTCTTTTTTTCAACTTTTGCCAGGGAAATAGAATTCAGCATCGTATTACTGAGCTCAAATCCTTTTTTGGCGTGAATATTTTTCTCTTCCTCTTTTTTGGAACAGGCCATTAATGAAAGGACCATCAATACGGGAATAATATATGTTTTCATCATTTTAATAGAAGATTTTCGTTTGTACTAGTTGATTAAGCTGTTCTGCGGACTGCATGATTTCATTTTTCATATCATAGATCTGAAGGGCTGTCTCCCTGTAGCTATCCATGAAGTCTGTAAATTCAATCAGGTTGACATTTCCTTTTCTGAAATTGTTCAGCATTCCGTTGTAAACAAGCTCCATATTCTGAAGATCTGTCGTTTTCACATCCAGAAGCTGATCATATTGTACTTTCCAGGTTTTATAGGCAGATTGAACTTTTGTTTCCAGAGTCAGTTTTTGAAAGTCTGCATTTTTCTGATTCTGCTGGATAGCATAGTTTGCTTTTACTACATTCCCCTGATTGGCTTTCCATAGCGGTAAAGGAATTCCCAACGTAAGATTGGCTTCGTTATTGAAGGTTCCACCTGCCTGATCCCACGCAGCGCCAACGGTAACATCCGGCACATTCAATGATTTCTGCCACTGTGCATACAACTTACTGTTATCAATAAGTTTCAAATTATATCGGTAATCTGCATTATGTTCCAGGGCTTTGCTTTTCAACTCTTCTTCATCGCCGAAAGGCTGTGCCGCCAGAGCTTCTTTAGCTTCGGTTTCAGACATCGTAGGCTCTATCTCTTCCGCCACTCCTGTCAGAACTTTCAGATTCTGTTCAAAATCAAGAATATTTTTATTGATCTCCAGTTTATCATGATTCAGCTGGATTACAATGCTCTGCAGTCTTACAGCGTCTTTAAGGGAAACATTTCCTTTTGCCGACTGCACACGATAGGCATTTAAAAGATCATTCATATACCCTAGCTGCCTGTTGGTATTCTCCAGCTTTAGTTTTTCGTAATAAAGATTGAAATAGGCAGAACGGAGCTGAGATCTTAAATCTACCAGCAATTGTGAAAACTGAAGCTGAGCAAGTTCTTTATTGGACTTTGCAAAAGCAATTTCGTTTTTCTTTTTACCCCCCATGTAAATCAATTGAGTAATACCTGCTCC
>CBFQYI010000468.1:0-3835 GCA_965720825.1 uncultured Chryseobacterium sp.
GCGTGTTTATCTCCTACTGAAGTTTGTATATTTATTTTAAAATAGATAACACTTCTTCACCTTTCATTACAACAAATATACAAATAAATACAATAAATTGATAATAATTCAATTTATTGACAATTAATTAAAATAATTAACAGTATTTGTTGGAAATAAGTATTATTTTATCTTTTATATTAAATTTTTAAAACAATATATTATATAAAGCTAAAAAAAGCTGTTTCATTTCTGAAACAGCTTTCGTATGACTCAAAATCAATAATTAGAATTTAATTACAGATTTCATTTTTTCGTTTTCTTCCATTACCAATTCGTCATCAACAAGGATTTTTCCAGAGTGTTCATCAATAATGATTTTCTTTCTCTGAGCAATCTCCATTTGCTTTTGAGGAGGGATCGTGAAGAAAGATCCTTTCGGAGCTCCTCTTTCTAATCCTACTACAGCAAGACCGTTGATAGAGTTGGTTCTGATTCTATTGTAAGAAGCCAATAATCTCTCATCAATTTTACCTGCGAATTCTTTAGACTGCTCTAAAAGATATTCTTCTTCTTTCTGCGTTTCAGAGATCAGACCATCCAATTCTTCTTTCTTGAATTTCAAGTGGCTTTTCAAATCATCGATCTTAGAGTTCAGTTCGCTTAAAGTTTCGTTTTTATGAGCAATTTTAGCTCCGAATTCTTTAATTCTTTTTTCAGCAAGCTGAATTTCCAGATCCTGGAATTCCATTTCCTTCCCTAATGCTTCAAACTCTTTGTTGTTTCTTACATTATCCTGCTGAGATTTGTATTTCTCAATTAAAGTTTTAGCATGGTTAATTACTTCATGCTTTGTTTTGATCTGATCGTCCTGATCTTTGATATCAGCATGAAATTTTTCAGCTCTTTTTTCAAGACCTTCAATCTCAATCTCAAGATCTTCAACTTCAATTGGCAATTCTCCTCTAGTATTTCGGATTTCATCCAATCTTGAATCAATGATCTGTAAATCGTATAAAGCTCTTAATTTTTCTTCAACTGAAATATCGTTGGTTTTTGCCATATTTAAATGAAATAATTTACTGGGTTTGTTTTTTCAATAGATTTTGAAATTGCAAATGTACTAAATTTTTGTGATAAAATTTCAAATAATTGTTGAGTAACAAATTGTTCTGATTCATAATGTCCTATATCACAGATCAGCATTTTAGACTCAGCGAGAAAATAGTCGTGATATTTAAGATCTCCGGTAAGGTAAGCATCACATTTCCTGGCAGCTGCAGACCTTATTCCACTTGCTCCTGAGCCTCCCAGAACCCCTACTCTTTTGATTTTTTTATTGTTAAAAGAGGAATGTTTTATCACTTCCAAACCAAATTTTTCTTTTACAAATACAAGGAAATCTTTTTCATCCATTTCTTCTTCCAGATCACCATACATTCCTAAGCCTGCATGATGATTTTTATTCTCCAGATTATAAACCTGATAGGCTACTTCTTCATAAGGGTGTGCCGTCTTCATGGCGCCTACAATCTGCCCTTGTTTAAATCCTTCAAAAATCACAGAGATCATATCTTCATCTGCATTTTCGCGAATTCCCTGCTGTCCTGAAAACGGATTTGAACCTTCCACAGGTCTGAATGTACCGTTACCATTTACTGTAAAACTGCATTCATCATAAAATCCTATATTTCCTGCTCCGGCTGAGAACATGGCTTCTTTTACTTTTTCTGAATAATCTTTAGGAACAAAAACCGTTAATTGTTTTAAATTATTTTCCTTAGGCTGAAGAATCTTCATATTCTTTAATCCCAACTGACTGCATATCCCATGGTTCACTCCAAAGAAATCATTATCGAATGCAGTATGGACAGCATAGATGGCGACTTTATTTTCAATAGCTTTTAAAACAGCTCTCTCTACATAGTTCTTCCCTGTTAAAGATTTTAATCCGGAAAATATGATGGGATGAAAACATACAATCAGATTACAGTTTCTCTCAATTGCCTCATCTACTACATTTTCCAGTGCGTCGTGGCAAACCAGAATTCCTGATACATCACGGTCATAAACACCACACAATAGTCCTACATTGTCAAAATCTTCGGCTTGTCTGATGCTTATCTCCTCTTCAATCTTTGCAATTACAGTTTTTAGCTTCATTAATTTATATTTTACGGTTACAGCGAAGATATTAATTTTACGGGAAAAATTTCCACACCCATAAAAAAACCGGCTTTCTTCAACCGGTTTCATTTTGATATTAAAAAGGATTAAATAAGACTGTTAATCTTTGAAAAGGGATACTCTTGTAAAGGACTCTACTACTACATTACAATTGATATCAGATTCCAGAAAAAGCTGATAGCCTCTTCCAGGATCAAGACTCGCAGGGTCAGCAATGGTATAGAAATAAAAGGTAAGAATATTACCCGTTCCACTTGAACCGCTTGGAACCAACTGGATAGAGTTAATTTCAAAGCCTGAATCAGGATTTTTAAAAGTAGCCTTTATGGATCCTGAAGAATTGGACCCCGGAGTAATGGTAGCAATTACTCTCCATACATGAACTTGCCCATAAATTTCATTTTCCCGCCATTTACCAGTAGCTGAGATGTAGATGTTACTGGTAACTCCGGGAAAGGGAACAGTGGTTTCCGGCCAGCTTGTAGTAGGGCTTGCAGCAAAGACCAGCGGAGTGGCATAAAGCACCTGTTGCCTTGGGCCATAGCCGCTTCCTGCTGCACTTAAACTTAATGAGGGTTTTACATTTGCGTTTCCAGAATTTATTTTAACGACACCGTCGTTACCTGCCTGAGATGATGTAGGAACAAAAAGCTGTCTCCAGAGGGTACCATCCCAATACTGGAAATTATTCGTTGTCGTATTAAAAATAAGGGTCCCTGCAGTAAGGTTAGGGTTTACCACACCTGCAGGAGGCACTGTGGAAACGTCATTATCTGCCAGGTTGGTATCCCGGTCAGTATCTGTAAGACGAGGAATAAGAATTCCTTTTTGGTTGGAAACTATATCCAGTACTGAAGCTCCATTTGGCGTTGCAGTATTAATCCCAACCTGGGCATTAACAAAACTGCTTATAAAAAACAGAATAAACAAGGTTAAAATTTTTCTCATGATATAAAGCTTTTGTAGAATAAAATTACAAACTTGAATGAAAAAAATGTTAAAAATTTAATTTTTATATGTCATATTTTATTCGTATTTTACTATTTATAACATATTGAAAACCATGCAATTAATACTAAATAATTCACTTTTCGATGATAGATTTTTCGTTAACATTTGCAAGATTCTTTTAACAATCATATATTTACCGTATACTTCATGAAAATTATTAACTTCGTTGTGAAATACCCCTATATAAATGGAAAGAGAACATAATCTTATTCCTGAGGACAAACTATGGAAAAGATTCCTTTACCGGATAATTTATCGCTCCGATACAAAGCTTGGAAAACTGTTCGATATTATATTATTGTCTTTAATTCTTGCCAGTACTGCTATTATTATGATGGAAAGTGTACCTAAGCTTGATAAAAGATTTCACTATACCTTTCTGATTCTCGAATGGGTCATCTCTATTTTTTTCACGACAGAATATTCTATGCGGATTGCGGTGGTAAAAAACAAAAAGAATTACATATTCAGTTTTTTCGGAATTATTGATTTTCTGGCTCTTGTTCCTTTCTTCCTTAGTTTTTTCTTTCCCATTACTAAGTATTTCCTGATTTTCAGGATGCTGAGAATGTTGAGGATATTCAGGATTTTCAATTTACTGGATTTTATGAACGATGGATATTTAATTGTAAGGGCTTTAAAAAACAGTTCAAGAAAA
>CBFQYI010000469.1:0-3833 GCA_965720825.1 uncultured Chryseobacterium sp.
ATCCTAAAAGCATAAGATCTTTTAAAATAAAGAAATCCGTCACAGGCACTCCGTTCACTATTTTCCATATTCCCGGCGTTGTAAATAAATAGCTTAACGTTACCAGAAAAGTCACTATCATTCCTATACCTGCATATTTTTTCAATACAGCAAATTTCGCACTAAATATCAGGAGTAAGGCAATGATAATTTCTATCACTCCGATAAGATTTGACACTGCCTGGACGCTTATAATTTTATATACGAAAAAAGTTAAGAAATGGTTTTCCACCAAAGGTTTTATTGCAGCAGCTTCTGTAGGAGTGAATTTGAAGATGCCAATCCACAGTAAAATAAGGGCTGCTCCGAAAAGCGAGATATAATACCCGATTCGGCTTAATTGATTTTTAGATTCCTGTACTGTTCCGACCATGTTTTAAGATTTTAATTAATACTTTATTGTTTTCAAAAGTATAGTCGGAGCTATTTTAAAATCCTGACAGAAATTTTCCTAGAAATTTAATTTATCGATCATTTTATTTTTAAAGTCCTGAATTTCAGAATCATTAATTTCAGTTTTTTGTTCAGAAAACTTCTTTTTAAAAACTTTATCCAGAAGAGCCAGTTTTTCATTGTACATCCTGCACCATTTGCAGATCATCAAATGCATACTGAGCATTCTGTTTTCTCTGGAAGAAATAGATTGGGCATTCCTCTTTTCCATCAGTAAAGTAGCTTCACTGCATGGTAAAAATAATTTATGTAGTATTCTTCTTATCATTTCTCTTATGATTTTGAAAACCAGTTAAACTCCAGACATTCTCTGAGCTGCATACGGCTTCTTTGCAAAATCTTCCAAAGATTAGTCGTAGAAACTTCTAATTCCTGACTGACTTCCGGTGCTTTTTTTTCTTCGATATAATACATTTTAAGCAGAATCTTCCATCTGGAGGGCAATTCTTCAATACATTCTTCCAATGTTTTATTAAAGTCTGTACTGTCTAAAAGCTCATCACCATCGCCAGAAACATTCCAGTCGTTTAAAACATCATTATTTTTCCATGATCCTGTTTCATCAAAAAAATGATCCAGCCTGATATTGGGTTCAGATTTATATTTTTTTCTGTAAAAATCTGCCACTTTTCTGTTCAGAATAGCCATCAGCCATGTAAGCGCCTGACTTTTCCCTTCAAAAGAATCATAAGCGGAATAAGCGGAGAGAAAAACTTCCTGAACCACATCCTGGGCGTCTTCTTTATTGGAGAGTACATACAGTGCTCGTTTCAACAGCGGTCCCGAATATTGTTCTATCCAGCTTTTCAGTTCTTCATCTTTTGTCATTGGAAGGATTTTTTGTCTTATTTCAGATCACAACGAAGGTAGTAAGTTAAACGGAAAATTGCAAAATTACATAGATTATTATTGATTACAATCATTACCAAACTACTATAACAAACCTTATAGGTTTTGAAAACCTATAAGGTTTACCACACATCCATTAGCCAAAGTCGTTATCATTCAAAACATAGCATAAAATTATTACAAATCGCTTAAAAATCTTAAATTTGCATCTTATCAAAAATTTGATATTAAAAAAAGCAAAAGCAATACTATGACATCACAAGAGATACGTCAAAAATTTTTAGATTATTTTAAAAGTAAGGAGCACTTAATCGTTCCTTCAGCTCCTATTGTGCTGAAAGACGACCCTACCCTTATGTTTTCCAACTCCGGAATGACTCAGTTCAAGGATTTCTTCCTTGGCTACAAAACACCTACCGCCCCTAGAATTGCCGATACCCAAAAGTGTCTTAGAGTTTCAGGGAAGCACAATGACCTGGATGATGTAGGTAGAGATACTTACCACCACACCATGTTTGAAATGTTAGGAAACTGGTCTTTCGGGGATTACTTCAAAAAAGAGGCTATTGCTTTTGCCTGGGAATTACTGACTGAAGTATACGGAATTCCAAAAGAAAATTTATATGTAACGATTTTTGAAGGGGATGCTTCAGAAAATCTGGATAGAGACCAGGATGCTTATGACTTCTGGAAATCTCACATTTCAGAGGACAGAATCATCAACGGAAATAAAAAAGATAACTTCTGGGAAATGGGTGAAAGCGGACCATGCGGACCGTGTTCGGAAATCCATGTTGACTTGAGAACACCGGAAGAAAAAGCGAAAGTTTCAGGACTTGAACTGGTGAATAATGACCACCCTCAAGTTGTTGAAGTATGGAACCTGGTTTTCATGGAATTCAACAGAAAGGCGGATAAATCCTTAGAGAAACTTCCTGCTCAGCACGTAGATACTGGAATGGGCTTTGAACGTCTTTGTATGGCGCTTCAAGGGAAGTCTTCCAACTATGATACTGATGTTTTCACTCCGCTTATTGCTAAAGTTGAGGAACTTTCAGGGAAAAAATACACCGGAATTTTAGAAGATGAAAAAGATATTGCTATCCGTGTTGTGGTAGACCACATCAGAGCGGTTTCTTTTGCTATTGCAGACGGACAATTACCTTCCAACGGAGGAGCCGGTTATGTGATCAGAAGAATCTTAAGAAGAGGAATTTCTTGATATGAAAGAACCTTTCCTTTACAAACTGGTTGCTGTGCTGCAGGAACAAATGGGCGCTTTCTTTCCGGAACTTGAAAAACAGGGGAAATTGGTTTCTGAAGTCATCAAAAGTGAAGAAGATTCATTCTTAAAAACAATTGAAAACGGTTTGATCAGAGTAGAAAAACTGATCCAGCAGACTATTGCAGATAATCAGAAAGTATTACCAAGCGAGGAAGTTTTTGAGTTGTATGATACGTATGGTTTCCCTGATGACTTAACAAGAATCATTGCTGAGGAAAAAGGTTTAACGATTGATGAAGAAGGTTTCAAAGCTGAGATGGAGAAACAGAAACTTCGTTCAAAAGCGGATTCTGCTCAAAAAGTATACGACTGGGTAAATCTTGAATCAAAGCCTGAAACATTTGTAGGATATGACCAGACTGAATCTGAAACGTATATTACAAGATACAGAAAAGTAGAAAACAAAGACGGAGAATTTTACCAGGTAGTATTAAGCAGCTCTCCTTTCTATCCTGAAGGAGGTGGACAGGTTGGAGACAAAGGTGTTCTTGAAAATGCTGTTGAAAGCTTCGAAGTACTGGAAACTAAGAAAGAAAACGGATTGATTATTTCGTTGATCAATGGTCTTCCAAAAGATGCGGGTGCTGTTTTCTATGCTAAAGTAAACGCTTCCGATAGAAAAAATTCTCAGGCTAACCACTCTGTGACTCACCTTCTGCATGAAGCTTTAAGAGATGTTTTAGGAACTCACGTAGAACAGAAAGGTTCTTATGTAGGCCCTGATTATCTTCGTTTCGACTTCTCTCACTTCAACAAAATGACGGAGGAAGAATTAGCATTAATTGAAGAAAAAGTAAATAAAAAAATCAAAGACAGTATTGCTTTACAGGAATTCAGAAATATTCCGATTCAGGAAGCTCTGGAAAAAGGAGCAATGGCTTTATTTGGTGAAAAATATGGTGACAGTGTGAGAATGATCCAGTTCGGAAGTTCAAAAGAACTTTGCGGGGGAACTCACGTAAAAAACACCAGCGAAATTGGTCATTTTAAAATCACTTCTGAAGGTTCTGCTGCGGCAGGAATCAGAAGAATTGAGGCTATTTCGGGAGATAAGTCTGAAGAATATTTCAACAATCTTGAGAAACAGATCATTGAGCTTTCTCAATTGTTAAAGTCTAAAGATGTGGTAAGATCTATCGAAAAACTGATCGAAGAAAACACTTCATTGAAGGCTGAAGTAGATGCTCTTAAAAAGGAAAAAGCAAAA
>CBFQYI010000470.1:0-3822 GCA_965720825.1 uncultured Chryseobacterium sp.
TTTTCCTGACTATAGAAATGGTGAATTTTTTGTTTTGAAACTTGATTATCAAACGGATGAATTTTATTTTAACTTTAAGATTAATTTAAACATAATAATAACAGGAAAATTTTCTTTTTTGATTAAATTTGAAAAACTTTAAAAATAAATATTATGTCGACGACAATCACTTTAAAAGGAAACGAAGTACACACAATAGGAACATTGCCATCAGTAGGAACTACAGTAAAAGACTTTACACTGGTAGATTCAGGATTAGCGGTAAAAACTCTTGAAACTTTTGCAGGAAAGAAAAAAGTATTCAATATTTTCCCAAGCATTGATACACCTACTTGTGCTGCTTCTTCCAGAAAATTCAATGAAGAGGCTTCAAAACTTGACAATACGGTGGTAATCAACGTTTCTAAAGACCTTCCATTTGCATTAGGAAGATTCTGTGCAGCTGAAGGATTGAATAATGTGGAAACGCTTTCAGACTTCAGAAGCAGCTTCGGAGATGATTATGAAGTGACTATCGCAGACTCTCCTTTGAAAGGTTTATTGAGCCGTGCGGTAATTGTTACTGACGAAAACAATAAAGTAGTTTATACAGAGCAGGTTCCGGAAATTGCTAATGAACCTAATTACGATGCCGCTCTTGCTGCATTGAAATAATAAAATAATTTTTGTAGAAAAGCCTTGTGAATGTAAATTTTGCAAGGCTTTTTTTGAATATAACATCTAATCCAATCACACCAAATGACGTCAAATAATTATCAGAGATATGGAGACCTTTTTCAGGTAGACTCCGATCATTTTGAAGAATTCTATGCTTTACTTCAGGACACAAAGCTCTTAAAATCTGATTTTTTTCTCAAACAGGGGGAAAAATGTAAATATCTGGGATTTATTAAAAAAGGAACCATCAGATCTTTTTACATCAACGATCAGGGACGCGAAATTAATTTCGGATTCTATTTCGAAAATGAATTTTTTACCGATTATGAAAGCATCCTTTGTGATACTGTATCCAATATGAATATTCAAGCCCTTGAAAACTGTGAAATTCTACTGCTGAGCAAAGATCATCTGCAGAGTTTATATAAAAAAGAAGCGTACTGGCAGCAGTTCGGAAGAGTAATGAGTGAAAAGATTTATCTGGATGCCAAAAAACGAATCGATGATCTTTTGTGCTTTTCCCCTGAAAACAGATACCTTAATCTTGTTAAAAAACAGCCAGCACTCTTTCAGAAAATAGCCCAGAAACACATTGCCAGTTACCTTGGCGTAACAGAACAATCACTCAGCCGTATCAGAAGCCGTATCGTTAATTAACTTAAGTTAACGTTCTCTGATGTTTTAAACCGTAGCTTTATCATCATCAAACATCATCAAATTTTAACATAATCATTATGGAACAAAAAGATTTAACCATTATTTTGGTACACGGAGCATGGGGAGACGGATCACACTGGCAGTACATTATCCCTTCACTGACAAAAGCAGGGTATAAAGTAAGAAGTGTTCAGAATCCATTAACATCGTTGCAGGACGATATTAATAAGACAAAAGATCTTATTGATGCCCAAGAAGGAAAAGTACTTCTGGTAGGACACTCTTACGGTGGTGCCGTTATTTCAGGAGCCGGACATCATGATAAAGTTGCAGGATTGGTTTATATTGCGGCTTTCGCACCTGATGCAGGAGACAGTCTGGGATCTTTGTTAGGAAGAAGAGAATCTCCGGGTGGGGCAAGTATTTATCCGGATAATAAAGGCTTTTTATGGATTAAATATGATGAATTCAAATCTGCTTTCTGTCAAGACTTAGACGATGAAAAAGCACTGGTAATGTCATTGTCACAAAAGCCTATTCACGGACAGTGTTTCGGAGATGTAGCAGGTGAACCGGCATGGAAAACACGTCCAAGTTGGTATCAGATCTCGTTGCAGGACCGCATGATTCCCGCGGAAACAGAAAAAGAAATGGCAGAACGCCTTGAGCCGAAAAAAATAATCTCTTTAGATGCAGGACACGCTTCATTGGCATCACATCCTGAAGAAGTTACTCAACTGATTTTAGAAGCAGCGGCTGCTGTTTAAATATAAGATACAACACAATAATTGATTAAGCCTTGTGAAATTTTACGTAATTTCACAAGGCTTTTTTAATGAAAAAATACTTTAGAAATGGTAAAAAGAATCGTAGCCAATATTAAAACCAATGATCTTTCCAGAGCCCATCAATTTTATCAGGATATTTTAGAACTGGATGTATTGATGGATCATGGCTGGATTAAAACGCTGGGTAACGAAGAAGAAGCAAAAATTCAGATCAGCTTTGCCGAACAGGGAGGAAATGATACGGAAGTTCCTGATCTTTCCATTGAAGTAGATAATGTGGATGAAGTGTATGACAAGATGAAAAGGGCCGGTTTTGAAATCACTTACGAGCTTACCAACGAAGACTGGGGTGTTCGCAGGTTTTTTGTTAAAGATCCTTTTCAGAAACTGATCAATATACTGTCTCACCAATAAATACATTGTACAATGAAAGCAGATAGAATTATTCCCGTATTAAGAATCTTCGATTATCAGAAAACAAAAGAATTTTATGTAGACTGGCTGGGATTTGAAATCGTTTGGGAACATTATTTTGATGAAAATACGCCCGTTTATATGGAAGTGAAAAGAGAAAATATCATTTTCCATTTAAGCGAACATCATGGAGATGGAACACCCGGAACACGAGTTGCTGTCTGGGGTGAAGGCGTTCCTGAATATCACAAAGAACTGATCGGCAAAAAATACAAATACAACCGTCCCGGACTTGAAAAAACGTTTTACGGAGCCGTATCTTTTACTGTAATTGATCCTTTTGGAAATAAAATTACTTTAGAAGAAGAATATGATGAAGTAAAACATAAAGATCTCAAACTGTACTCCCAGGATTGATAAAACTATGCTTTCCAATATACATCAGGAATTTGAAGTCCCGGAAGAAGTAAAGGATACCATCAAATGTTTTTGGTACAACAGAAGGGATTATGGAGAAGAATTGTCCGAATTTACAGTCCTTCCGGATGGTTATGCAGAAATCATTTTTCATTTTGGAAGCGGATGCAGTATTTCTCACCAGGGAATTTTACAGGCTTTACCTTCTCCGTTTATTATGGGACTGCTCAATCAGCCAGCCCTTTTTCATGCCCAAAATCAGCTGCAAATTATCGGGATCAGATGTTTTCCATGGGCTGTTTTTGATTTACTGGGACTTTCGTCAGAAAAAACGGAAAACGCAGTTCATACATTTGAACATCCTCTGGCAGAGCTTCAAACTGTATTGAATGATCTGATTACCCAAGGAAAAATAGAAGAAGCTATTGCCCAGGTAGAACACTATTTTCTGAAATTACATCAAAATATCAAATCAGACAGTCTCCTTTCCAAAGCTGGCGCTGCCATGAGAAAAAATAAGGGAGTTATCCCTGTCAACCAGGTGGCCGATTCAGCCCATACAACTGTCCGGACGTTAGAAAGAAAGTTTAAACAATCTTCCGGTCACACGGTAAAAGATGTCTCCGGAATTATGCGTTTTGAGCAGATAAGAAACCGTCTGTGGAATACTCCTGAAGCTTCCATTGCTGAACTTGCACAGGAATTTGGATATACAGACCAATCTCATTTAAGCAGAGAATTTAAACGGTACAGCGGTACAACACCTGCCGTTTTTGCACGGGAAGTCAAAAAAAGGAAACAGACCTTAAGTAATGATTTTGTCGCATTTGTACAAGCATAATACCATTGCAATCCTGAATTTTGTACCATAATAAATACATTAAAAATT
>CBFQYI010000471.1:0-3814 GCA_965720825.1 uncultured Chryseobacterium sp.
AGAATTCCTGCCTCAGTTGAATGAAGGTTCATTGTGGATCACTGCAGAAATGCCGATGAGCTCCTCCCTAAAAGAATCTCTGAAAACGGCAGACCTTTTAAAGAAAGACATTATGAGCTTCTCCGAAGTAACAGATGTTCTTGCACAGACGGGAAGAAGTAATGATGGAACCGATCCCAACGGGTTTGGGTTCGTACAGTTTGCTGTGAATCTTAAACCAAGAGAAGAATGGAAACGTAAGATTACTTATGACGAACTGATCAATGAAATAGACAAAAAACTTAGAAGTTATCAGGGAATTACCTTCAACTATTCACAGCCGATTTCCGATAACGTGGCAGAAGCTGTGGCAGGTTTTAAAGCCGAAAACGGAATCAAAATCTACGGTGACAATCTGGAAACTCTGGATAAATTAGCCCATGAAGTCTTGCTGAAGATTAAAGATGTGAAAGGGGTGAAAGATCCTGGGATTATTAAAAATATTGGACAGCCGGAAGTGAGCGTGGTTTTGGACAGAGATAAAATGGCTGCCTACGGAGTAATGCCTGCGGATGCACAAGCCGTTCTGGAGATGGCATTTGGAGGAAAGACAGCCTCTGAAATGTTCGACGGGGAAAGAAAATTCCCGATCCGTCTTCGTTATTCTCAGGAATACAGAACCAATGAAAACGACATTGCTGCTTTGATGGTTCCTACACAGGATGGAGCAAAAATTCCTTTAAAAGAAATAAGTACCATTGTTAAGGATAATGGAGCTGCATTTATCTACAGAGACAATATCAAACGATATATAGGGGTTAAATTCTCCATTCGTGACAGAGATTTAGGAAGTACCATTGCGGATGCCCAGAAAAAAGTGGAAACGATTGACCTTCCTGACGGTTATTCCGTAGGATGGACAGGGCAGTTTGAAAACCAGCAACGTGCCTCTCACAGGTTGGCACAGGTAGTGCCCGTGAGTATTCTGATGATTTTCTTCCTGTTGTTTATTCTGTTCGGTAATATGAAAGATTCTCTTCTGGTATTAGCGAACGTACCTTTTGCTTTGATTGGAGGAATTATTGCTTTACATGTTACCGGAATCAATTTTGGAATTTCTGCCGGAGTAGGGATGATTGCTCTTCTGGGAATTTGTATTCAGAACGGGGTTATTCTCATCACAGAGTTCCATCAGAATGTTAAAGATGGAATGGATATAGACACCGCCATCTTAAATGGGGTGAAATCCAGAACAAGACCCGTCATTATGACAGCGCTTATGGCTTCCATCGGACTGATGCCGGCTGCCTTGTCTACAGGAATCGGATCGGAATCACAGAAACCTCTGGCCATTGTCATTATCGGAGGGCTGATTACCGCCACTGTGCTTACCCTGCTTATTTTCCCGATTATCTTCTGGATCTTCAACAGAACAAAAAAGCTCAGTCAGATTTAATTAATCTTTCATTTATATATTAGTTAGAAGCGGGGACAAAAAATTTTTAAGCGCATATACAATATTTAAATTAAAAAATAAATAGTTTAAAATACAAATAACAAAAAAATATATCTTTATTTTTTAATTAATTTTTCTTTTATTTCTTTGTTCCACGCCCGAAAAACACTTTGCCCCCCGCTTCTCCATTATTGAAATTAAAAAAGGATGAGTTTAAAATCCTAATCCCACTGCAAAAGCTTTTACAGGATTGGGATAATCAGAAACAGAAGTGGCAGCTCCTGTTGTTGTATTAACAGTATAAATTTTTGTAGATGAACCTACCGATGCCATTAAGTAGGCTTTCTGGCTCATACTTCCGATGTCAAAACCATTAGTACTGGTAATATTGATTCCTAAAGAACCTGTCTCAACTAAAGTTCCGTTATTGGGTGGGTTTTGCTGATATAATTTATCCGTATTATGATCAATGACAAACAGGGTTGTAGCAGTAGCTCCTGCAAAATTGTTGGTATAGGCAGCTGCACTTATCATTGGACTTCCCGGATTTAATGCAAGATCTGCAGCAGCAATTGTTCCATCGTTAGGATTGAGTCGGAGATTTTGTCCCGTATTGCTCACTACTCTTATTCTGTCAACAGTTGGATTAAAATCAAATCCAAAATCAGTTCCTGAAAGCAGAGTGACAAAAGGAGTGGTTCCCACAGCAGTAGCAGCACCTGTTCCCAGGTTAATCGTATAAATTCTGCTTGAACTTCCCAAAGCATACAATTGTCCGTTGGCAGGACGGAAATCAATTCCTAAAATATTTTCACCACTTTGTAGTCCTGTCATGGTTTTGGAAACAGGCATTGGGGTATTCGGATTGAAAATCTGAAGATTATTCGAATTGTCAATGGCATACGCTACCGGTTCTGTAGGAATGGCTATATCGATTATTCCCTGCTGGAGAGATCCTATGGAAGTTGCTTTTCCATTATTCAGATCCAGAATATGCAGTTTATCATTGAAAGCTAAGAGAGCGGCACTGTTATCATATTTGATGTCAAAAGCTGCCTGTCCTGTAAAAGTAGCTCCAAGGCTTCCAACCTCTACCAAAGTTCCATTGTTGGGAGGATCCTGTTTATATAATTTCCCCAGCATCGGATCAATATCATATAAAATGGTCGTAGCAGCTCCTGCTTTACTGTTTGTATAGGCTACTCCAGTTATTGAAGGGCTCCCTGTTCCATTAATAGTGATGTCGGTAGCAGCAACAATTCCTGTTTCCGGATGTAATCGCAGGTTTTGCCCCGAATTACTCACCAGACGAATTCTGTCAACGGTAGGATTGAAATCAATAGAAGCCATTGTTCCGGAGATCATAGGAGAAAATGCTGTTGAGCTTACCGCCCTTGCTGATGCATTGGATGTATTGATAATATATAATTTGCTGGCATTGGATAAGGCATACAATTCCCCTGTGGCAGGTCTGAAGTCTATACTTAATAATTTTTCTCCTGACGCAACACCTGTTACAGCTGTTTTGGAGGTAAACATTTTGGGGTTATTGGTATTAAAATAAACAAGTTCATTCATTGCCGTTATTCCGTATACCATAAGGTCCGGCCCTTGAGGTATATTTTCTGACATACTGTTTTCATCCGAATGATCACATGAAAATAATGTTGTAATAGCAAACAGGGCTAAATACATGTGTAATAGTTTTCTCATAATATTAATTTTTAGTTGTTATCTTTATATGTACGAGAAAAAACTGCATTGGGATTTATGGATACAGGTAATGAACAGTATTTTTTTTTGTCTGTATATCCTGTTCATAATTAACGAGATAGTTTATATTTTTAATAAAACGTTTCTAAGGATTTTTTCTATTCGGAAAAATGTGTAAATTTGCAGTCTCAATACGTTAAATATAAGGTTTGTCCTTCACTGGATGAGAATATTGAAAGTTTTTTTAATAAAAAGTTTTTGGTATTTAAAAATTCATTATATTTGCACACCGAAAATTTGAAAAACAATAAATAAATAATTTTAAATCATGGCAAAGGAAACGTTTAATCGTAACAAACCACACTTGAACATTGGTACTATTGGTCACGTTGACCATGGTAAAACTACACTTACTGCAGCTATCAGTAGTGTATTAGCGAACAAAGGTCTTGCTGAGAAAAAAGACTTCTCTGCTATTGACTCTGCTCCAGAAGAAAAAGAAAGAGGTATCACTATTAATACAGCTCACATCGAGTACGAAACTGAAAACAGACACTATGCACACGTTGACTGTCCAGGTCACGCCGACTATGTTAAGAACATGGTAACTGGTGCTGCTCAGATGGATGGAGCGATCTTAGTATGTGCTGCAACTGATGGGCCAAT
>CBFQYI010000472.1:0-3808 GCA_965720825.1 uncultured Chryseobacterium sp.
AGGTTTGCGGAGCACTATAAGCACTGTCTCTAATGGTCTTTGCCTGATACTGGTTAAATAAAATCAAACTTACTATCACTATAATCTTCTTCATGTTTTCTATAAATTATTCTGCAAATTTTGGATTGGATATAAAACTTTTATCCGATAATGTTTTCAGGAACGCAATGATCAATTGTTTTTCCTGGCTGTTCATGGCAATTCCTATGTGGCCGTTCTGTTTTAGCTGTGGATCAAGATTAGCATTATCTTCCACCTGATCCGAATAGAAGTTAAGTACTGCCTCCAAGGTGTAAAACCTTCCATCATGCATATAAGGTGCGGTGTATTCTACATTTCTCAGACTCGGAACACGGAATTTCATCCAATCTACCTGATTAAGGGAAACTCTGTATCTACCTGCATCCTTGAATTCTGTATTGTAATACATTCCGGTATTTCTGAAGCTTTCATCTGTAAACAGTTCGCCGCTATGACAGGAAGCACATTTCTGCCCGAACAAAGCCATTCCTTGAGATTCTGAAGAAGTCAGCTGTTCCTTTCCCTGCTTGAATCTGTCGTATTTTGAATCTGCAGAAATTAAAGAAGCCATAAACTGCGACAATGCTTTCAGAATTCTCTCTCCGGTAATGGTTTCATCTCCATAAGCTTCTATGAAAAGTTTTTTATATTTCTGATCATCTTTTATCTTTGAAATAGCTTCCGGTATGGAGCTGTCCATTTCATTGACGTCGGTAATAGGGCTGATGGGTTGTTCATTCAGATTATGAATCACTCCGTCCCACATATATCGTTTTAAAAAAGCCATATTCTGGATCGGTGGGGCATTTCTGATTCCTATTCTATCATCCACACCATGGCTTACAGTATGACCATGATGGGTAAAAGCATTTTCCTGGATATGGCAGAAACCGCATGAAATGGTATTATTTCTTGAAAGCCTGCCTTCATAGAATAATTTCCGTCCCAGTTCCACTCCGTTTTTGGTCACCGGATTGATGGATTTATCAAAAGTCATTTCCGGAAAATAAGAAGGAAACTGCAGGTTGTAGGTTTCATCTTTTTCCAGTGGCTGAATCACCTCATCAGAACAGGAAACACAGCTTAATACCAATACAAACAGAACCAATAATGTTTTTAAAAAGAAATTAATCATTGTGAACGTGGTCTACTTTAAACATTTTTGTAAGATTGTTGGTAACATCTACCAGGTGTTGGTTGGAACCCATCAGCATATCATTGGTTGTTGTAAGGGTAAGTGTCTTATCTCCGCTCAAAAATTGGTTCAGGTCTGCCAGAATATGAACAGAAGGGCGAATTTTTGCCGTTACCCTTGCTGTTGTCGGAAGATTCAATGTGATTTCACGGTATAGATCAGGCTGCTGATTAGCGGTAACATTTCCCATATTTCCGGTATGGTTCATGAATTCTTTTGAAGGGGCATCATTCCCGTATTTTCCTTCCAGTTTTGCAAAAATGTAACCCGCAGCCCATGACCACGTCATTCCTTTTTGCTTGGCTTTTGTCCAGAATTCAGCTTGCCCGTCCTGTCCTAGCAAGTACGCTTTTTGGCTGATTCCCAATCCGAATTTTATTCTTTTATAATTGTTTTTCGGAACACCATCCAGATTAAGGTAAACAATTCCGGCTACAGCATCTGCCTGATCTACGATAAAAGCACCTTTATCAGGGTTGTTTTCATTGTATTTAAACTCATTTCCGTTTTCGTCTATCAATGCAACATTACTGATGACGTATTTCAAAGCGGAAAAATTATGTTTCTGACCGTTGGAAGAAGTCTGAACCGTCTGATTCAAAACGATATCTCCTACATTATTAAATCCGTTTTCAAATTTGATCTGAAGACTTCCTGGTGTTGCATCCTGCGGATTTTCGTCATCCCTGTTGCTTTCGCAGGCTACAAAAGAGAATAAAGTAAAGGCAATAAAGAATAGTGATAAAAATTTATAAATTTTCATTGTTGATTTTTTAAGTTGAATACAATTTGAATGGGTCATTTTGAATGTGAAAACATTCTTTTATTACCACAAAAGGCACAAAAGTTCTTACACTTAAGTTGATCAAGTGGTAAGTTTTATGCACAATAAGTACACTTAAGCTTTTTTATTTGTCAATGCTTTTGTGACTTTTGTGCTTGAATAGTGATCGTTTAACTTAAAAAACCGGTGGTTTGAAAATATGGGTAAGAAACAGAAAAGAATAAGCTGTTTCGTAGGTAAAATTGAAATTGAAAAACGGTCGTTTTTCAGTAGTAGTAATCTCTGTGGTTCCAGGCAGGATATACGTGTCCAGAATTTTCTGTCCTGAGTTTTTGAGTTTCTGAAAAGGTGAAGATTCGGAATCATTGGTTTTGGCCAGTTCTTTACTCAGGTAACATTTTCCATTACAGTGAATCTCCGGCCTGTCTTTATTAATACAGAGAACTTTAGCAATATAATCATAATTTACAGCATACTCTACCACAGGCACTAAAGGCCTTAGCACCATATAGAAGGTAAAAAGTATGCTGTACAATATTTTCATCAGATTATTTCTTGCTTATCGCTTCGTCATATCTTCTGCTGATTTCTTTCCAGTTGGTCACATTCCAGATCGCGGTAAGATAATCGGCTCTTTTATTCTGATATTTCAAATAATAAGCATGTTCCCATACATCAATTCCAAAGATGGGAGTTCCTTTCTCTTCTACTACATCCATCAAAGGATTGTCCTGGTTAGGAGTAGAAGAAACGAATAGCTTTCCGCTTTTATCCACAGAAAGCCAAGCCCATCCTGATCCGAAACGATCTGCTCCCGCTTTAGCCATTTTTTCTTTAAAAGTATCCATACTTCCGAAAGTTTCAGTGATGGCTTTTGCTAGTTTTGCAGAAGGCTGTGTATTTTTCTGCGGCGTAAGAACCGTCCAAAACAGTTCGTGATTGTAATGACCTCCTGCATTATTTCTTACTGCAGCGGGCAGTTTTGAAACATTGGAAAGAATCTGAAACAAAGTTTCTTTTTCCTGTGGAGTTCCTGTAATCGCTTTATTCAGGTTGGCTACATATGCTGCAGCATGTTTTGAATAATGAATTTCCATCGTTTGGGCATCAATATTTCCTTCCAAGGCATTATAAGCATATGGCAGAGGTGTCTGCTTAAACTGAGCCATTGTAAATTGGGCCGCGAAAACTGCAGTTAGAGCAGCTATTTTCAAAATCTTCATAACGTTTTTGTTTATGGTTGAACAATGTTTTTTTATTAGACAGGAAGATGGGAGATGGAGGCTGGAAGTAATGAATGTCATACCATGATTTCTTCAACTCCTATTTACTTTTATAGCCATCTCGAAAATTGCTAGAGCTTCATCGTCTGAAATAACTTCCAGCTTCTAGCATCCAACTTCCCTCCTTCCCTATTTCAATAATTTCTTAATATCCTCAATCAGAATTTCTCTGTCTGGGTGATATTTTCCTGTCAGCATTGGTGTTTTACCTTCCGGATCTCCGTAATTCAATCCTGAATAATAGAGAATAGGCATATTTTCTTTGTTGTATCTGCATCGGATATTTCCATCCTGATCTACCAGCGCAATCATTCCACTGTGGTTCAGGCTTTCTCCTTCATCTTCTTTATCACCTACGTAAATATTAAACTGATCTGCAAGTTTCCCAATATAGGTACGATCTCCAGTCAGAAAGTGCCAGTTCGGAGATTTGACCCCTATTCTTTGAGCATGTTCTTTCAATGCTTCAGGCGTATCGTTTTCCGGATCGATACTGATGGAGATAATGCCGAAGTCAGGATCATT
>CBFQYI010000473.1:0-3805 GCA_965720825.1 uncultured Chryseobacterium sp.
ATTAGTTTATGATAAAAGACAAAAACTCTCAATATTCAGAATAACCCAACTGTTTTATTTTGTAAAAAAAACAACCAACTCAAACAATGTTGAAATAAAATATTAAAATCCAATTAAAAAAATTAGAATTATTCACCTAAAACGATTAATTACTAAATATTTACCATATATTTGACGAATTACAATTTTAATATTTCAACAACTAACATGAAGAAACATCTACTTCTCATCAGCACATTAGCAATAGCTTTAGTAAGTGCACAAAACAATGATGGCTTAAAGAGAGAATTTGAAAGGCAAAACAAAGAGAATAATGAAAAGTTTGACTCTTATGTTTCTAGAAGATTTGGTAGTGATAGAAATCCTGAAACTCAAAAAATAATTCAGGAAATGAGAGAAAATCTTGCCGGGTTTAGTGGAAATGTTCCCAACTTTTACCAGTCAGAAGATCAAACTCAAATTTTGAATAACAATGTTGATGCCTTAACAACTGCAGGAGGTGTCAATGGACTAGCCGGATCATTTAAAGGTGAAGGAATTGTATATGCAATTTTTGATGGAGGAAGAATTTATGAAGCTCATACCGCTTTTAATAACGCAGCAGGTAGAATTTCCAACAAAGAAGCAGCAACTAATGCTTATAGTGCCCATTCAACAGGTGTAGCAAGTATTATCGGTGCGAAATCTTCACCTTTGTCAGCCACAAGTAATGGAGTAACAATCACAGGAAATGCAATGGGAATCGCATTAAATTCAACAATGGATTCTTACAGATTTGCAACAACAACACTACCAGGTAACTCAGCTACAAGTACCGTATTTGATAAAATCTTGCTGGCTCAACCTAAAATATCCAATCACTCTTATGGTATAAATGCTGCCTGGGATTATAAAACTACAGCAAACGGATATCCTGCCAATGGATGGTATTGGGGAGGGAATTATATTTCCGGAACTAATTACGATCTAATGGGAACCTATTACACCAATGACCGATCTTATGACGCTATTGTATATGGCAACCCAAGCTATACTATCGTGAAATCTGCCGGAAATTATTTCGGATTCGGACCTGGATATTCAGGTAGTACTACAACAGCATATTATTATAACGGATCAGGATATTCTACCTATGCAACAGGTACAGAACCACCTGCTAACTGTGCACAAGGTTATGATTGTATAGGGTATGGTTCATTAGCTAAAAACATTATTGTAGTTGGTGCAACAGATCCTATTACAACAAATAACAGCAGATATAGCGCCGCTACAGATGTTTTAAAGTCTGATTATAGTAGTGCAGGCCCTAGAGATGACGGTGGTATTAAACCAGATATTTCTGCTCCGGGTACTGATGTCTGGATGGCATCTACTGCAGAAAATACAACAGGGAGTATAACCTGGCAAATTAATAGTGGAACCTCAATGGCAGCTCCTCAGGTAGCCGGAATTATTGGACTTTGGATGCAGATTTATAAATCCCTATTCAACAATGCTCAGCTTATTGCTTCTGCTTCGAAAACTTTAATGGTGCATTCCGCTCTTGAAGCTGGTCAGATAGGCCCAGATCCATGGTACGGATGGGGATACATCAATGCAAAAAAAGGAGCTGAACTTCTTGTAGGAAAATCCAACAACACCATCATATTTAATGATGAAACATTAAATAATGGTACGGTTAATACTAAAACAGTTAAAGCATCCGGAACTGAGCCCTTAAAAGTAACCATATCCTGGATTGATCCGGAATATACCAATATTACGAATCAGTGGGATAATTTATACAACAACAGAGCCTCAAGATTAATTAATGACTTAGATGTAAAGATTATCAATACAGCAAACAATACCACTTACCTTCCGTGGAAACTGGATGCTAATAACCCAATGTTGCCTGCAACAAAAGGAGACAATACAGTGGACAATGTAGAGCAGGTAGTTATTGATACTCCAACACCAGGGGCTGTTTACAGAATTGAAATTTCTCATAAAGGAACATTAAAAAACAACGCCTCTCCGAGTGTTACTTCTCCTCAAAACTACTCTGTCATCGTAACAGGATTTACTGAAGTATTGGGGACTAAAGAAACCGGATTCGCAATGGATGCTGTAACGGTAGCTCCAACTGTTGTAAAAGACTTTACCAACATATTAAAAGCGCCTAAAAAGTCTACTTTTAACGTTTATGATCTTTCTGGTAAAAAATTACAGACAGGTGTCATTAACAATGATAAAGAAGCAGTAGATTTATCCGCTTACACAAAAGGAATTTACATCATTGAAGTAAAAACAGACAAAGATGTTATTTCTAAAAAAGTGATCAAGGAATAACCTATATCAACAAAGATTTTTCACAAAATACTAACAGTTGTTAGTATTTTGTTTTTTTATGTATATTTGCTTCCTATGGAAAATGCACTTCACGAAAAAGTTTCTCAGGATATATTACTCAAAGCGTATAATCATATGATGCTGGCGAAAGCCATGGCAGACATCTACGAAGAAAACAGAAATGTATGCAAATACGTTCACAGTACTTCCAGAGGTCACGAAGCCATTCAGCTTGCAACAGCTTATCAGCTAAAAAAAGAGGACTGGGTTTCTCCTTATTACAGAGACGAAAGTATTCTTTTAGGAATCGGTTTTGAACCTTACCAATTAATGCTTCAATTACTGGCCAAAGCTGATGATCCTTTCTCGGGAGGAAGATCTTATTACTCGCATCCTTCAAGTAGGGATGAAAACAAACCCAAAATTGTTCACCAGAGTTCTGCCACAGGAATGCAAACCATTCCTACAACAGGAGTAGCACAGGGAATAAAATACATTCAGGATTTCAACCTTCAGCAATTTGAAAACAACCCTGTTGTGGTTTGTAGTCTTGGAGATAATTCTGTTACAGAAGGTGAAGTGAGTGAAGCTTTACAATTTGCCGCTTTACACCAGCTTCCAATTATCTTCCTTGTTCAGGATAACGAATGGGGAATTTCCGTAACTAAAGACGAAGCAAGAACATGTGACGCTTATGATTTCGTAGCGGGTTTCACCGGATTAAGCAGAATGAGAGTAGACGGAACTGATTTCGTGGAAAGTTTTGAAGCCATGAAAAAAGCCGTAGACTTTGTAAGAACAGAAAGAAAACCTTTGGTTGTCTGTGCAAAAACTGTATTGATCGGGCACCATACTTCGGGAGTAAGAAGAGAATTCTATAGAGATGAAGAAGATTTAACAAAACACAGAGCTAAAGACCCGGGAGAAATCCTTAGAAAATATTTACTGGAAGCAGGTGTAGACGAAGATCTTTTAAAACAAATTACTAAAAAGGCACGTCTTGAAGCAGAAGAAGCTTTTGAAAAGGCTAAAAATGCAGAAGATCCAAAGCCTGAAACTGTAATGCAGCACATTTTTGCTCCTACTCCAATCACAGAGGAAACAGGAACACGTGAACCTGCCAACGGAGAAAAAATTGTAATGGTAGATGCTGCCATCCATGCGATACAGGAATTGATGTGGAAACATCCGGAAGCTCTTCTTTACGGACAGGATGTAGGGGAAAGAATTGGTGGAGTTTTCCGTGAAACGGTTACTTTAGGAAAAAAATTCGGAAGCAAAAGAGTATTCAATACAGCCATTCAGGAAGCTTATATCATTGGATCTACCGCCGGAATGAGTGCTGTTGGGCTAAAACCAATTGTTGAGGTTCAGTTTGCAGATTATATTTATCCGGGAATCAACCAGCTTATTACCGAGATTTCAAAATCCAGTTATTTAAGTGGCGGAAAATTCCCAGTAAGCAACATCATCC
>CBFQYI010000474.1:0-3800 GCA_965720825.1 uncultured Chryseobacterium sp.
TTTGATGCCTTTGTTGAAGAGTTTTCGGATGTCAATCACATCATAAGAGCTTCCAATGACAGTGATCTTGGTATTTTTATGTTCTGAAATAATACTCTCTACCAACTTACAGATTTCCGAAAGCATAAGCATGTTGGAACTCATCACAAGCATTTCTGGAGGTTGTTCTTTTAAATGTTTGGAAAGGTTTTCTAAAGAATTACAAATGTCTATGGTACTGAAAATTTTGCTTTGGGTAAGCAGTTTTGATAATCCTTCTGTATAGAGCATGGGTTCATCAAAAATAGTCAATCTTGGTTTCATCATGGTTTGTTTTGTTTATATAAAAATAGGAAAAAAACTTCATATTTTAAACAGAATCGACAAATAATTTAAAATTATTATGTTTTTATTGGTGGTAAAACATAATATTTATTGATTTTTTATTAAATAATTCTCTTTTTGTGGAGTTTTTTGGAGTTATTACTGTTAAAGTGTATTATTCATCATTGTTTTTGAGTAGTAATTTTAGTTATTAAAAGATTTAACTAACGTGACGGGGATATGCTTTACCGGAAAATTAACAGAATTGGCAATGAAGCAAAATTCGTTGGCCTTATGATGAAGCTGTTCTGCTTTTTCAATCATAGACTCTTCTGCAACCGTTACGGTAGGATGTAAAGTTGCTTCTGTAAAATGACCGCTTCCATTGGCTGTTTCCGTCATAATACCAGTTGCTTCATCAGTATAATCTGTAACAATAATGCCGGCTTCAGAACAGAAATGAAGATACCATAGCATATGACAGGAGGAAAGTGAAGATAAAAGCATATCTTCCGGATTGTGTTTTGTTTTATCACCGCGGAATGCAGGATCTGACGAACCTTCAATAACTGCTTTGTTTTCTGCTGAAATAGTATGACTTCTTTCATAATCTCTATAACTGCTTGTTCCTGTTCCCTGGTTTCCTGTCCATTGAACGGTGATTTTGTAATGATGGTTTTTCATATTTTAAAGATAAAAGATAAAAGATAAAAGATGAAAGATGTTGTTGTTAAAATTCAATAGGGGTGGGCTTTAGCCCGCCTAATATAATAATCTAATCGTCCAGTGGCTTTAGCCAAAACTTAAATTGTAAATCATATCCTATCCTTGCAAATAAATATAAAACAAAAAAACCTCCAGAAAACTGAAGGTTTTAAATTTTTTAATTAGAGAATTCTATCAATTCTTCTTTTTTAGCATTGTAGATTTTGTATTCTAAATATTTGAAAGAATCCCTTGGGACAATAGTTACCCACTTTTTGTATTTGATAAACCATTTCATCTGGATACTTTTAATGCCTTTTGTAAGGTAGGCTTCCACAAATGGGTGTACATGCAGGTAGATTTTTCCTTTTTCTTTCTGCAGAATGTTTCTTAAGGTTTCACCCATTCTTTCCACGATAACAATAGGAGCTACAATTTCTCCGTCTTTGTTTGGGTTTTCTTCTTTGGTGTCGATCTGTTTTTCCGGACGGTTTCTTTGTCTGGTGATCTGGATCAAACCAAATTTACTAGGAGGAAGGATTTTGTGGCGTGCTTTGTCGCGCTTCATTTCCTCTTTCAGATGCTCGTAAAGATCTCTTCTGTGATCAGAATTTGGCATATCAATGAAATCGATAACGATGATACCTCCCATATCGCGGAGGCGAAGTTGTCTTGCGATTTCTGTAGCAGCCATTTTGTTCACTTTCAGTGCATGCTCTTTGTTGACAGCAGTTCCGGTAGTAATATTGTTTCCGGAGTTGACATCTACTACGTGAAGTGCTTCTGTGTGTTCAATAACAAGATAGGCTCCTTTGGAACTCGGACTATTTACGTGTTTTCCGAAGCTCTGTTTAAGCTGTTTTTCAACATTGTAATATTCCAGAAGAGGAATATGGGAATCATAAAACTGGACAATATTTTTCTTTTCAGGGGCAATTACTTCCACGTAATTAGTCATTTCATTTACCATTTGCTCATCATCGCAGATGATATTCACGAAGTCCTGATTAAAATTGTCTCTTAAAATAGCTGAAGCTTTGTCTTCTTCGCTTAAAACTTTAGACGGAACTTTATTTCTCTGGATGTTTTTAAAAGTGCTTTCCCATTTCTGAACCAGCTGGTTCATGTCATTATGAAGATCCGCTACTTTTTTTCCTTCGGCTACCGTTCTGATGATAACTCCGAAACCTTCAGGTTTAATACTGTCGATAAGGGTTCTCAGTCTTTCCTTTTCTTCAAAGCTTCGGATCTTTTTAGAAATAGAAACTTTATTGTCGAAAGGGATCAGAACCAGAAAACGGCCTGTCAGAGAGATTTGGGTAGAGATTCTTGGGCCTTTTGTAGAAATTGGCTCCTTAGTGATTTGCAGAAGAACGATATCATCCTTGGCGATCACTTTATCTACCGTTCCATTTTTGTCTATTTCGGGTTGTATCTCGAAATTCTTTAAGCTTGAAGTGCTTTGTTTTTTAGAAATAGTATCTTTTAAAAACTTTCTGTATGTAAGATACTGAGGCCCCAGATCCTGGTAGTGCAGAAATGCATCTTTGTCATATCCGATATTGACGAATGCTGCATTCAGATTGGGTGCGAGTTTTTTTACTTTTCCTATAAACAGATCTCCAACTATAAAATCGCTTTTGTCCTCTTGCTCATGAAGTTCACATAGTCTTCCGTCTTCCAGTAATGCAATCTTTGTAAGATCATCTTCATGCGAAACTATTAGTTCTTTCTTCATTTTTTTAAGATAAAATTGTTAAGATTATAGGAATTGGATGTTTTTCTCGATTAATTCATCTATTAAATATAAGGATTTTGAATGAAAACCATTATATGTTTATTAAAATAATATTTGAAACCCTCCGTTTTCCGCGGAATCTTATAGTTGCAAACAAAAATATAGTTAGTGAACTTTAAAAATTTAAATCCACCAACTATATTATTATATTGTAAATCTCGAGAAAAAGAGAT
This sequence comes from uncultured Chryseobacterium sp., assembly GCA_965720825.1. Taxonomy (GTDB): domain Bacteria; phylum Bacteroidota; class Bacteroidia; order Flavobacteriales; family Weeksellaceae; genus Chryseobacterium. The sequence continues at coordinate 2,980 of CBFQYI010000474.1, forward strand.
TATTTTTTCTTATGTCTGTTTGCTCTTCTTCTTTTCTTTCTTTTGTGAGTCGCAACCTTGTGTCTTTTTCTTTTCTTTCCGCTTGGCATAATTTTAATTTTTTAGTAACTAGTTAATATTCAGTTAATGTTCTTATTTTACTGCAACTTTAGTTTTTACTTTCTCAACAAAAGATTTTGAAGGTTTGAAAGCAGGAATGTTATGAGCAGGAATCTCAATTGCAGTGTTTTTAGAAATATTTCTTCCTGTTTTAGCAGCTCTTGTTTTAATGATAAAAGATCCAAAACCTCTTAGATAAACGTTATCCCCATTATACATAGAAGTTCTGATCTCCTGCATAAAAGCTTCTACAACTTTCTGTGTTTCATTCTTTTCTGTTCCCAACTTATTTGAGATGGTGTTTACCAATTCTGCCTTTGTCATTTCCTTATTTTAATTTTAAATTTTAGGTGTGCAAATTTAGTTAAAAAAATTGAATACTAGCAAATTAGTGGCAAAATATTTTTATTCAAAGAGTTGGACTTTTTATGTATACACTATATTAAGGCAGGGTGAAGATTATTTAACAATAAAATAATACAGCCGGATAAAGGTACAAAAATTTGATGAACAAAACTTAATAAATGCTGGTTATAACAGGCTTTGCAGTACTTTATAACCTTAAGCATGTCATTTTGAGATCCTCTTAATCTGCCCTCATACATCACATGGGATTGATCTTTTTTAGTGAAATTAAAATTTTTTATAAACTGGAATTATAATATCCGTTTTCTACGCAGAAGCGTATAAGGTGAAGTTTGGTTTTTAACCCCAGTTTTTCC
>CBFQYI010000475.1:0-3799 GCA_965720825.1 uncultured Chryseobacterium sp.
CCAATGGACTTTTGGTGATGGGCAGACAAGTAATGCAGTTCCTGATGCAAATGGAGTAGTTGCTCACTTATTCTCAATAACACCAAATGAAAATACTACATATCACGCAAACCTTAATGTCATCGCTGAAAATACAGGTTGTAGTACACAAGTTCTTCTGGATGTTGAATTAAGCGGTTTACAGCTTGTGCCTTGTAGTGATAACTTTAATTATAATGGAAAATCTGGTGCATATGAATACAATATAGATTTTGGAACAGATATGGGTACTGTGGGTATTAATTATGACGCAATTAGCGTACCGGACAGATTTGTTATTGAATGGAATGGTCAGAAATGGGATAGTGGTTTCGTTGGATCAAGCAGCTATAATGCTGCGCTAATAAGTGCCGGAGTTAGTCCGTCTAATATCCATACTGCTAATCCATCGAATGGATCAGGTCAGTTAACTTTCAATAAAAATGCTCCTTATCCAAGATTTGCTAAAGTTACGGTTTATGCTCCACTAAATGGTACAGCATGGAGGGTTTCAGGTATTTGCCCTAGTAAATAACAGAAGTAACTTCTCAGGCAGCTTGTCTGCCTGGGAAGATTATGAAAGACCTTAATACATCATTAAAAAATTAACAATAATGAATAATAAATTAAGCAATATATCAACCCAATACCGCAAATTCAGTAAAGGACAGTATATAGAACCAGATCAGTTCAATGAGTTTCTGGATTTCTTTGAAGACCAGGACCGTTTGTCCAGAGTAATGCTGCAGGGAGTAGGTATTGTATGCGGTCTCAAACACAAACTTATTTATACAAACAGACAATTAAGCAGCATACAGCTTTCGCAGGGCGTGGCACTTACAACCGACGGAGATTTGCTAACCCTGAATAATACCAGTGAGGTGAGTAAAGATTTGTATGTAAGTGATTTAAAGACCATCAAAATAGAAAATAAAGACTTTACCCATTATAAAGTATATGACAATTTCAAAATAAAATACCCGTCATTTTATGAAGGGAATGAACAGATTGAGCTTTGGGAACTGGCAACAGCTCAGGAAGCACGATTAGATTTTCAATCCATTACTAATCTCCCGGACTTAAAAGACAAATACTTATTGTTGTATTTGGAGGATTATGAAAAAGAGATTAAACCTTGTAGCGGCGTTGATTGTGATAACCACGGAATTTTACAAGTGAGAAACCTTAAGGTATTAGTGACTACAGCAAAAGGAATCACTCATATTCTTGGAAATGATATTCTTGTCATTGATCCTATAACCGGTAAACTTAAACCAGGGAGAAAAGATCGTATTCAGCCTCATGCTCTGTTCGCAGATGGCATTTTAGAACCTGTAGAACCACAACGTGTTATCATGAGTCGTCTCATTTCAGAAAAAGGAATTGAAACCCATTTTTCTGTTTCAGATTTAAAAAAGCGGTACATTGATGTTTTGGAGAAGAATAATTATGGACAGGCTGTTTTTGAAAAAATTCAGACAATCTCTCAAATAATGGGATTTCCACTGATTTACCCTTACCAGATTTTCAAAGATAAAGTACAAAAATGTCTTGCACTGGATTCCGGATTTCAGTATGCTTATGATGCAACAAAAGATTTGATGGATACCTATTCTGAGATTATAAAATTACTTCCTAAGGCTTTTACTAAAAATCTTCCTGATTTTGCTTCTTTTCCTAAGCACATCATGCTTGGAAAATTAATATCAGATACCCAACTGGATTCTTCAAGACACCAGTTTTATAATTCGCCAGTTTTAGATAATGAAAAAGCAACACAAAGACTCAAAGAATTAATTAACCGTTTTAATCAGCAGGCATTCAATTTTGAGTATTCGGGGAATAAAAAACAAATTAAAATTACCTCGTCACAAAAATTAAATCCCCTAAGCAATAAAGCGATTCCTTTTTATTACGAAGTTACTGAAGGATTTTTAAAAACATGGAATTTTGATAAGACCAGTAATCGGTCATCTACAGAGAATGTAAGGTATGATCTTGCATTCTTACATTCAGGCACTAATATAGAAGGGCCGGTAGATTTTAGTGTTGATAAAAGCTCTTTTTATAATATAGAAGGACATCAGGGAATGGATTATCAAACGGTTTTTGAACAGATAAAACAAATCAGAGATAAGGAGCAGCTGGGGTTTGATATTGTGGCACTATCTTTAGAAGAATTAGTAGGCAATAAAGATATTTCAAAAGCTTATTTCAATGATTATTTAGAAAAACACCCGGGATTGGAACACCGGCATGGAGTTGAAAAGGGAGGAACCTTTCTAATCGTTTATAATTCTGTTAGAGATCCAAAAGTTATCGCAGATTTTTCACTTCCATACATATGTTGTACCCCAAAAACTGAGATTAAATTAAGTTTACCAAGTAATGTCATTTGCTCTAAAGCCGCCGCCGTACCTTTTACGGTACTTCCTGTGACCGGAGTGGTAAAAGCGAATGTAGATGAAGCTCTAAACGGAGGAGTAGAATTGATCAATGGACAATACTTCTTTAATCCGGCAGCAATAAGCCCGTCCTTACAAGGTAAGGAAATTACATTTACTGTAAACGGAAAATCAACCAACTGTAGTATTAAGGTTGTTCCACAGCCGGAGGTCACAATAGATAGTATTTCTGTTGATTATCCAAGTGGAGGTTCAAATGCAACAACCGTAAACTTTGAAATTTCCGGAACAAGTTTTATAGACTATACTTACAAATGGGATTTCTGGAATGATGGAGGTTTGATTACTCTCAACCCGGATACAGATGGAAAAGTGAGTTATACGCTGTATGATCTTAATCCAAAAAATATTCCAATAATAAAATTGAATGTAAGCGGAAACGGATGTTCTCAGGACATCATTCTAAGAGATTGGTACAAAGTTCCGGCCCGGTTAAGTTTACCAACTGATGTTATCTGCTCTGTATCAGATTCTATACGTTTCACTGAAGTAATTCCTGCCAACGGAACTATAGTAGCTTACGTGGGTACTCAGGTTATTAATAATGTTATATCCACCAGCAATGGGAATTATTATTTCAATCCAAATGGAGTGAATTCTGCTTTACATGGTCAGGTAATTACCTTTACTGTAGATAATCAATCTACCAACTGCACTATTAAGGTGATTCCACCACCTAAAGTTAGCATTGATTATACTGTGGATTATCCAAGTGGAGGTTCAGCAGAAACAATAGTAAACATGCAGGTTTCCGGACCTTTCTTTGCAGATTATGTGTATGATTGGGATTTCCTGGGACAGGGACAGTTTACTTCCATAAAACCTATCAATGGTATCGTAAATCACAAATACACCAGTCTGGATGTAAACAACATTCCGGTGATAAGGGTAAACGTGACGGGCGGCGGATGTTTTCAAGACATCTATATAAGAGATTGGTATACCGCGTTAAGCCTTCCAAAAAATGTTATTTGTACTGAATCCGCGCGTATCCTTTTTAATGTAGTCCCTAAGAATGGAACCATAATTGGCCGTGTTGGTAATGTTGATGTTGGTGGTGTCGTATCTGATGGTACAAGTTATTTTTTCGATCCGAAATTAGTGAATCCCATGTATCACGGCCAGGTAATTACTTTTACTGTAAACGGAAAACCAACCAATTGCACTATTAAGGTTATCCCACCGCCAAAAGTTGAGATATCTGTTAAATCTGTTGATTATCCGACGGGTGGTTCAAATGAAACAAAAGTATACCTTGAAGTTACGGGACCAAACTTTGGCGACTATACCTACAATGCTGACGGCAGCCCGCTTCC
>CBFQYI010000476.1:0-3785 GCA_965720825.1 uncultured Chryseobacterium sp.
ATTCTTATATGACAAGAAGTTTTTTGATTGATTATAAAAGAATGCTGTTTAAGAATCAGGTTATCTATACCTTTGAAAGAGGTATTTTGGGTCTTAAAATCAGAAAAGATTTCGAATTTGTTTTTAATGAAAACTGTTTGGAAAAATAAAAAAAATTGCTGAACGTATTCAGTAAAATTATAATAAAAAAGAGGTTGTTTCGAAATGGAACGACCTCTTTATTTTTTTAGCAAAAAACGTATAATTAACGCTCCTCTCCTATTTCTTAAAAATTTTACATTAAAGTCTGATTAAAATCTACTTGATATATCACAACTTTATTGAATAATTAAATCATAAAGTCTAACTTTGTATTAAACGAAATGAATTTTTATTCATTTTAAAACACCACTTAATGCTAGAACTTGTACTATCTGCCATCATATTAGGATTTATGCTGAGCCTGGTTTTCATAGGACCTATTTTTTTCCTGTTAATTGAAACCAGCTTTTCCAGAGGCCCCAGACATGCCTTGTCACTAGATCTTGGTGTGATTACTGCAGATTTATTATGCATTGTAGCGGCGTACTATGCCAGTACGGATATTGTTTCTTTAATTGATAAACATCCAGGTTTTTACAGGATCACCTCTATTCTTATTTTCATCTATGGAATTGTAATGCTGGTTACCAAAACCAAAATGCACATGCCCGGAGAAGAAAAGATCATTGGTCAAAATTATATTAAGACCTTTTTCAATGGATTTTTCTTTAATCTTCTGAATGTTGGAGTCATCCTTTTCTGGCTGGTAACGGTAATTTCCGTAAGGAATCAATATCCGGACACCAGCAGTTTTATTTTATACATCAGCATAGTACTGGCCACTTACCTGTCTATAGATCTTGCCAAGATATTTCTTGCCAAGCAATTTCACGATAAATTAACACAAAAACTGGCCAACCAGATCAGAAGAGTTGTTGGCTGTATTCTTATTATCTTCAGTTTCTTTATTTTCCTGCAGAGTTTCAAAAAGTTCAACCAATTTGAAAAACAGCTGGAGGAAGCAGAAAAGAAAGAAGTAAAATATCAAAAAACAAAATGAAAAAAATGATCTTTCCAAAGTCTCTTAAAAAAGGAGACAAAATAGCTGTTATTTCCCCTGCAGGAGCAGTAGATGCCACTCAACTGGAAAAGGGAATAGAAATGATTAAAAGTAGAGGTTTTGAACCCGTTCCCGGCGAACATCTCTACACTAAATTTTCAAACGGGTATAATTATGCCGGGACAGAAAAGGAAAGAACAAAAGATATCAACTGGGCATTAAATGATCCGGAAATAAAAGCTATATGGGCTTCCAGGGGTGGTTACGGATGCCAGCATCTGGTTCAACACCTGAAGTTGAAAGGCTTTACAGAAAACCCGAAATGGTATATCGGATATTCAGACAATACAGTCATACAAAGCTATCTGTTAAAAAAAGGTTTTGTTTCCATTCATGGACAGACCATTAAAACATCCAGTTTTGGAGTGACAGAAGAAAGTTATGACCTTATTTTCGATATCTTGAAAGGGAAAAAGCCTAAATATAGCCTTAAATCTCACCCTTTAAACAAAAAAGGGAATATCCAAGGAGAACTGGTCGGAGGGAATTTAGCCCTTATCTACGCTCTTCTGGGAACCAAATATTCATTCGACTTTAAAGATAAAATTTTGTTTATTGAAGATATCGGAGAAAACTTCTATGCACTGGACCGTATGATCATGAGTCTGGAGCTGGCAGGTGTCTTCAATAAAATCAAAGGACTTATTGTGGGTGGAATGACCAATATGGGAGATGAAAAGGAAAATAAAAGCTATGAAGAAAGCTTTGATGAGTTCGTTTATAAGCTTATTTCTGACAGAATTTCAAAGTATAACTTCCCGGTAGTATTTGCTTTCCCGAATGGACACATTAAGGACAACAGACCACTTTTAATTGGTGCCAACGTGAAAATGAAAGTGGATGCTAAAGTAAAAATAGATTTTTAAAGTATCACTACTCTCCTATCTCCAAACTCTTAATTATACACTATGGCTCATCATAATGATTTTGGAAAAATAGCAGAGAATCTTGCTGCTGATTATCTTCAGAAAAATGGCTATAAAATTAAGGCCAGAAACTTTCGTTTTAAACAAAACGAAATTGATATCATTGCTGAAAAAGATAACCTGATTATTATCGTGGAAGTGAAAGCAAGATCTACCGATGCTTTTATGCTTCCTCAGGAGGCTGTAACCAAAACAAAGATAAAATCTATTGTCTCTGCAGCCGATCATTATATGGAGGAATTTAATAAAGATCAGGAAGTCAGATTTGATATTATCTCCGTTCTTCCCGATGATAACAAAAACTTAGTCATTGACCATATCAAAGATGCTTTTCAGGCCTTTGATGCAAATTAATAAATCAATACAACAATGTTTGAATGCCACAGAATCATGACATTGATAGAGTAGTACATTCAGACATTTAACAACCAATTTTATGAAGACAATATTGATCACCGGAGCCACTTCCGGTATAGGTAAAGCCACTGCAGAGCTTCTTGCAAAACAAGGAAACAGAATTATTATTTGTGGAAGGAGAAGTGAGGTACTGGAATCTGTAAAAACAGAACTTTCTGATTTTACCGAAGTATTTAGTTTAATGTTTGATGTAAGGAATCTTGAGGAAGTGGAAGCGGCTATTAATTCCCTTCCTGAAAACTGGAAACAGATTGATGTTCTGATTAATAATGCAGGGAATGCTCATGGGTTGGATCCTCTTTCTGCTGGCAAGACCAATGACTGGGATTCTATGATTGACGGAAATGTAAAGGGATTACTCTATGTTTCCAAAATGATCATTCCAACTATGAAAACTAAAAATTTAGGTCATATAGTAAACATCAGTTCTGTAGCAGCAAGACAAACCTATGCGAATGGAGTGGTGTACTGTGCAACGAAGAAAGCAGTAGACGTTATTTCGGAAGGAATGAGATTGGAGCTTACCGAATTTGGAATCAAAGTAACCAACATCCAGCCGGGCGCTGTAGAAACAGATTTCTCTCTGGTAAGATTCAAAGGTGACAGTGAGAAGGCTTCAACTGTATATGCAGGTTATGAACCTTTGAAGTCGGAAGATATTGCTGATGCTATTGCTTACTGTGTGAACGCACCGAAACACGTTACCATTTCAGATATGACCATCTATCCAAGTGCTCAGGCTGAACCAAGAACGATTTATAGAAAATAGTCCAAAATAATGGAGTAAATTTGCAGAAAATTAAATGCGATTTTGCTTTTGCAACATTGCTGTTTAGCTTAAAACAAAAAAATGAAAATTCTATATCTGGAAACATCATCCAAGAACTGTTCAGTAGCCATATCAGATAATGATAAGCTATTATGCCTTTGCGAAGAAGTTTCTGAAAACTATAAACAATCCGAAAGTCTTCACACCTATGTAGAATGGGCATTGGAAGGAGCGGGTATTTCGCTTAAAGATATTGAAGCCGTTTCTTTAGGAAAAGGTCCCGGTTCTTATACCGGCTTAAGAATCGGAGCTGCCTCAGCAAAAGGGTTTTGTTATGGACTCAAAGTTCCTTTGATAGCAGTGAATTCTCTTGAAAGTATGATAGAGCCTTTTTTAGGCGATAACTATGACTTTATAATACCTTTGATCGATGCAAGGAGAATGGAGGTTTATACGGCCGTTTATTACAGTATAAAAAGGGAGGAGTTATAAATAACCCAAACTAATATTTTTGATTAAACATAATTTGAAT
>CBFQYI010000477.1:0-3783 GCA_965720825.1 uncultured Chryseobacterium sp.
AACATATTAATTGGAATTTCAAGTCCTGATTTTACTGTATTCATGGAGACTAATGTTCTGAAATGTTTGATATTATCATTCCCATAAAATATTCTGCGGGTAAGCTGTTCATAATCTTTCATAGAAGAAACAACAATGATCAGTACAAAATCCGATTCTCCCGTTACGTAGTAGCATTGCTGAACTTCAGGAGCAGAAGTAAATAGTCTTTGCGCTTGATCTATCAGGTCAATTTTATCTCTTTCAAGAAAAACTTCTACAATAAGAGTAACAGAATGTTTTACTTTCTCCGTATCAATCACAGAAACATCTGCTTTGATGATTCCCATTTCCCGCATTCTTTTGATTCGTCTCTGTACTGCAGCAGCAGATAGACCTATATGTTCTCCAATATCTCTTTGTGGAGTAAGATTATTCTTTTGCAGGATCTCAAGGATTTGCAGGTCAAATTGATCAAGTTCATTCATTTTTTCAAAATTAAAGAGTTTTATGAAACAAAATTGCAAATTAATACTCAAATTTCGTGAAAAATCAAGTCATATTTGATGCAATCTTGCATTTCAAATAGAATTTATCATATGAATGTACTAAAAGGTTTTTGTTTGGCAGTGCTAGCTGCTTTATTTTGGGGTGTTTCCGGGACATTTGCACAATTTCTTTTTCAAAAGCGGGGTGTTAATATTGAATGGCTGATTACCATACGTTTACTCATTTCAGGGATATGTCTTTTGCTGTATGCAAAACTTGCAGATAAAACAGAGCTTTTTGAGATCTGGAAAAATAAAAAAGACGCTATACAACTTGTTGTTTTCAGCATTACAGGAATGCTGGCAGTTCAATATACTTACTTTGCAGCTATAAAATATTCTAATGCTGCTACTGCAACTGTTCTCCAGTATGCAGGACCTGTTATCATTGCTGTATATCTTGCTTTTAAAAATAAAAGAGTTCCTGTTCTGGTTGAAATAGCAGCGATTGTTTTAGCAGTTTTAGGAACTTTTCTACTGGTAACTCACGGAGATACATCCAGTCTTTCTGTCTCCGGAATAGCTTTGTTCTTTGGTCTGGCTTCAGCTGTTGCATTGGCTGTTTATACATTACAACCTGTGAAACTTTTATCAAAATACAAATCTTCTCTCATCATTGGATGGGGAATGTTTTGTGCGGGCATCGTATTCAGTTTTGTAAAAGCTCCATGGGATATTCAGGGAGTATGGGACATGCAGACATTTGGGTATACGGCATTTATTGTACTATTCGGGACATTGATCGCTTTTTATTTTTATTTGTCGGCTGTTCAGATTATTGGAGGCCAGAAAACAAGTCTTCTGGCGTCTATGGAACCTCTTTCTGCCACAATTTTAGCGGTGTTTTGGCTTAATGTTTCTTACTCTTTAATCGATTGGATTGGAAGTATATTTATTATTTCAACTATTTTTCTGTTGAGCATAAAACCTAAGAAAATCAAAATAATAGAGGAAAAAGCAGACTGATTTAAATTATTTTAAATTGAAAAGTATTAGCTCTGAGTTATTTATAGTGCTTTTGGTAAAATGATAAACCTCACAGGTTTTTAAAACCTGTGAGGTTTATTTTAGGATTAACTAAAATTATTTCTTAACCAGTATTTTCTCAGTAGCTTTTTTGCTTAAAATTTCTGTTTTGCCCTCAATTTCTATCGTCATGGATTTATCAAAACTTTCTATTTTTACAATTTTCACTTTTGTATTGAGCAGCAATTTTCTGTCGGTCAGATACGTCAGGAAAGCATCGTCGGAAAGAGTAACAGAAGCAAAAATTACATTTTCTCCTGGTTCACAACTGCTTAATTTTTGCAGATCCTGAGCGATGATATTACCATCTTTATCAGGGATAGGTTCTCCATGCGGATCGAATTTAGGATGATCCAGAATTTCGTCCATTTTATCAAAGAAGATTTGAGAATGCACATGCTCAAGCTGCTCTGCAATCTCATGAACGTTTTCCCAGCCGAAATTCATTTTCTTAACCAGGAACATTTCGGTAAGTCGGTGTTTACGAACGACCAGGGCAGCTTCACGCCTTCCACCTTCTGTAACGATTAAGGGTTTGTAGGTTTCATAAATGACCCACTTTTTTTCCGCAAATTTCTTCATCATGTTATTGACACTCGGCATTTTTACATTTAAAAATTTGCTGAGTTCATTAATCGTAACCTTTCCTTCATTGTCAACTAAATGAAACAAAGCTTTCAGGTAATTCTCTTCTGTTAGGGTTGTTTTCAAAATGTTAGATGATTTTCAGTACAAATCTAACAAAATAAAATGAAAAGTTGACTCTTGTTATTTTAACTTTTTTTACTTTTACTCTATGAAATTTTCATTCAAAAACGATTATTCTGAAGGTTGCCATCCTAATATTTTACAGGCACTTTCACAGCATAATCTTGTACAGCAGGCTGGCTATGGAGAAGATGAGTATTCATTAAAAGCGAAAGCATTAATTAAAGAAAAAATCAACAATCCGGATTCGGAAGTTTTTTTGGTTTCAGGTGGAACACAGGCTAACTTAATTGTTATTTCTGCAATTCTAAAACCTTATCAGTGTGTTATCTCTGCAGCTCCCGGGCATATCCTGAATAATGAAACGGGAGCCATTGAAGCTACAGGTCATAAAATACTGAGCATTGAAACGGCAGATGGAAAAATAAAACCTTCAGATATTGTTCCAATCTTAGAGGGACACAGTAATGTGCCACATCAGGTAATGCCCAAATTGGTTTATATTTCCAATTCTACAGAGCTGGGGACAATCTATCAGGCACAAGAACTGGAAGAACTCTCCGCATTTTGTAAGGAAAATAAATTATACCTGTTTATGGATGGAGCAAGGCTGGGGCATGGGCTGACAGCAGAGACCAGTGATCTTACCCTGGAAAAAGTAGCTGCTCTGACTGATATTTTTTATCTTGGAGGTACTAAAAACGGAGCTTTGATAGGAGAGGCAATTGTAATAAATAATCCTGTGCTACAGGAAGATTTTGCTTTTAATATCAAACAAAAAGGAGCGTTACTGGCAAAAGGAAGACTGTTGGGAATTCAGTTTATGGAACTGATGAAAGACAATCTGTATTTTGATCTGGCACAACATGCCAATCAGCAGGCGATGAAAATTAAAAAGGCTTTGCAGGAAAAAGGAACTGCTTTTCTTTCCGATACCTATACCAACCAGATTTTTCCTATTTTAAATAACGATCTTATTGAGGTATTGTCTGAAAATTTTGAATTCTATGTCTGGAAAAAAGTAGATGAAAATTTTTCAGCTATTCGCCTTATTACTTCTTGGAGCACAGGAGATGAAGCTGTGAACCGCTTTATTGAAATGATTGAACAGAATTAGCATAAAAAAACAGCCTTGAAAGAAGGCTGTTTTTGTTTTATAACAAATTATTTTTTTAAAGCTTCACTTACTACCTTACAATCTGCAGGGCTTAGCTTCTGTCCGTCTTTATAGCTTATCTTTTTCTCATCAGCATATTTAGACTGCCCGTCTTCTTCTTTATGATCACCAATACCTTCCGTCAAAACATTATCCTTTTGAAGGAAGTAGATATCTCTCTTGCTCTTTTTTCCTTCAGAGCTGAATTCATAAGTTAGTTTCAGGGTATCTCCGGATTTGAAACCTGTTACATCTCCTTTTGAACTGTCTTTTTCGCTGTTTTTATAAGATAATTTTCCGGTGATTGTTCCTAAATTGTCATCAATAGAAGCAAAAACACTGTCTTTTCCTGTAGCCCCGATATAA
>CBFQYI010000478.1:0-3761 GCA_965720825.1 uncultured Chryseobacterium sp.
CGGAATATCATATTGCTTTATTTTTTTATGAAGACTGCAACCTTCTGAATTCTCCTAATGAAAAAGTGAGAAAATTTGGTACAAGAGATTATGCTACGGTAGAAAAAAATATGATTTCTTACCGTGTAGACCAATCAGGGAAGAGGGTATATCAGTTTAAAGAAGCAGATTTTGGAAAGTGTAAATTTGAAGAATATAAACAACAATTATTTCAGGCCTATATCCTGAATGGTTTTTACGGAATCATTGAAAAATCAAAATTTGTGAATGCGGCCGATTACAGACAATATCAGATCTATCCTCAATATCAGTATCTGTTCATTTTGGAAGGGGATGATGTGGCTAATCCGATGATTGTTGCTTCCAATAATGATAAATTTGGAATCATTGATGTTAATAATAAGATTATCATTCCGTTTGAATATTCCAATATTAAACGAAACTTCAGCTGGAAACTGGGGAAGATGTTTGAAGTGACAAAAGACGGCTCAAATTATTACTATATCGATGCGAACAACAAAACTTATTAGAGAATTATGAATGATGAATGATGAATGATTCATTTGATAACTCCTATTTTCCCATAGTATTTTTCCATTGCGTAACCCGCAACCTAACACCCCGAATCTCGCACCTCATAACCTACTATCCCGCATCTCACAACCCAAATTCCAATTCATATATTTTTTGTAATTTTGCGGCTGAAATAAAGGGGTGCTTTAACAGGCTGAGATTATACCCAATGAACCTGGAACAGGTAATGCTGTTTAGGGAACCATTTAAATAATTGATGGATGATTAACGATAAATGATCGATAAACATCACGTATCATTTACTATTGTCAATTATCTCATAATCACCCCTTTTATTCATTAAATGTTAAATATTTATAGAATGAAAGGATTATTTTTTTTAGGGCTTAGTGTAGGTGCTGTAGCTTTTATGCAGGCTCAGAATAAAGATTCCCTAAAAGTCAGGGAAATTGAAGCCGTCAACTTTACCAAAAGACTGCCGGTAGCAAAGGAAATCATCAATGTACAGAAAGATCTGGACAGTAAAAATCTGGGACAGGATCTTCCTATTCTTTTGAAAAATCAAACCTCCATTATTTCTACTTCTGATGCCGGAAACGGAGTAGGATATACCGGTTTCAGAATCCGTGGAGTTTCAGGAAGTGCCATCAATGTTATGATGAATGGTGTTCCATACAACGATTCTGAAAGCCAGGGAACATTTTTTGTCAACGTTCCGGATTTAACCAGTTCTGCATCACAGATTGTCATTCAGAGAGGAGTAGGAACTTCCAATAATGGGGTTTCTGCCTTCGGAGCAAGTATTAATGTACTTTCTAAAGACCCGGAAGAGAAGTTTTATTTTAAAACAGATGACAGTTACGGATCATTTAATACCTATAAATATTCAGCTGAAATAGGTTCCGGGAAATTCTGGAAAAACCGTCTTTCCGTGATGGGAAGATATACCCATATTCACTCTGACGGATATATCGACAGAGCTTCATCCAACTTACATTCTTATAATTTCACTGCTTTATTTGAAGAAGGAAACACGAAATTACGTTTAATGGCTTTCGGTGGAAAAGAGAAAACCTATCAGGCATGGAACGGGATTGACCGTAAAACCTGGGAAACCGATCCGAAATTTAATATTTCAGGAGTCATTTATGATGCCAATTGGGAGAATATTGTAAGTTTCTATGATAATGAAACAGATAACTATAGACAGAACCATTATCAGTTGCTTTGGGAGCAGAAATTCAGCGACCGCTGGAATCTGGAAACCACATTCCATTATACCAAAGGGAAAGGATATTATGAAAACTATAAGCAGGGAAATCCTTTTTCAAGATACAATCTACCTGATATTATTGAAGGGGGACAAACGATAAAATACTCAGATTTTATCAGAAAAAAATGGTTGAATAACGATTTCTACGGAATGGTTTCTACCTTGTACGGAAAGTTTGAAAATCTGGATCTGAACTTTGGAGCCGTTGTGAATCAGTATTACGGAAGGCATTACGGAAATGTAACGGGAGTATTTTTTCCTCAGATTGATGAAAGCGAATATTACAGAAACCGTTCTGTGAAGAATGAAGTGTCTGGTTTTGCAAAAGCGTTGTTAAGAGTGGAGAATTTTGAATTCTTTGGTGATTTACAGCTTAGAAAAATCAATTACAACACGAAGATCCTGATGGCAGGCGATGGTGAAGGAGCAGATTTAAGTAAGAACTGGCTGTTCTTTAATCCCAAGGCTGGAGTGAATTACAGAATTGACGGAGGTAAAATATTCCTTTCCTATGCGCATGCTCACCGTGAACCGAACAGAGATGACCTGATGGCTAATAATGCTGTGAAAGCTGAAAAACTTCACGATATTGAAGCAGGTTTTGAAAAACAGTTCGGAATTGTTTCGTTGACGGCCAATGTTTATTATATGTATTATGTGAACCAGTTGGTGTTGAATGGAGAACTGAATAACGTAGGAGCATTTATCAGAACAAATTCAGGGAAGAGCTACAGAAGAGGGGTTGAGGTAGGTGCTTTGGCAAAATTATCCAAACAATGGGAGGTTTCAGGAAATGTAACGTTAAGCCAGAACAGAAACCAGGATTTCAATATTCAAAATGGAGATGTTCCTAAAAGCCTTGGAAATACACAGATTTCATTCTCTCCGAATGTAATTGCCAATGTAAGCCTGAAATTTAATCCTACAAAGAATTTCCAGTTTGCTTTAATGAATCAGTATGTTGGAAAACAATATCTGGACAATACCGAAGATGCCAATCTTCAGCTTAAAGATTATTTTCTGACAGACTTCAATGCGCAGTACCAGTTTAAAATTGCCAATAATGAAATTGCCTTGAAACTATTGGTGAATAACCTGTTCAACAAGAAATATGTGAACAACGGATCTGTATATGAAGGACAGCCGTACTATTTTTCACAGGCAGGAACGAACTTTATGTTTGGAGTAAGCTGGAAAATACAATAGCCAAAAATCAAGGTACAGATATTTGAATTTATAAATTAGCAGTTTTGTCCTTTTTAAGCTTAAAAAAAGGAGTTTAAATAGTCGTATCCCTTTTTTTGTACAAAATAATCAAAAGACTGTTTCGGCAGTCTTTTTTATATCCATTAAATATTACAAAAAGTCCCGAAAAAGTTATAAATTTGCTGCCAAATGAATATTTCAGCATATATTTTAGAATACTTAAAACAATTTGGAACTGCCACAGTTCCAGGCTTTGGGGTGTTTTCACTGAAAAATTCTAAGGCAATTATTAATTCTGAAAACGGAAGCATTCTGCCTCCGGCCAGCCAGATTGAATTTACAATAGATTACGAAGTACAGACTGAAGATCTTGCTGCTTTTATTGCAGAACAAAAACAGATGTCTCTGGAAGCTTCCAAAAGTGATCTTAAAATTCAGACTGATTTTTGGAAGAAAAAACTTCAGGCCGAACAGGTTCTTGAAATTCAAAACCTTGGAACAGTCTTCATTGAAGAAGGACACACTCATTTCAAGGGAAAAAGAATAGAATCCGGACGCCCGGACTTTTACGGATTGGAAGAAATCAGATTCTCAGATATCAATAACGGGGAAAAAGTGAATGCCACAGTGAATCGCGAAAAGGATTTTAAATTCAAAAAAACAATTCTTTGGATTTTCCTTCTGGTTATTCCGGTTCTTGGAATTTTATATCTGGCGTTTACCCAACAGGAACTCCTTTTTGGAAAAA
>CBFQYI010000479.1:0-3754 GCA_965720825.1 uncultured Chryseobacterium sp.
AGGTTATTCTTAAAATTAAGTCTTTTTGATTTATTACAAACTTACCACGCAAAGGAATATTTAAGGAAGTGAAGAAGAGCGACTTTTTTGCGGATGAAGCGTTATGGTAATACATTCGCTTAAAAATGATCAATGAAATTGATCAAACCTCTTTGCTTCCTCAATATATAAAATCAAGCATATAATTCTTTGCGTTTATAAAATGAGATTCTATTAACTCATCCTGATTTACATTAAAAAGCCTTTAAACATTGAATTTAAAGGCTTTTTTTAAGTTTTACTGTGTCACTTTCATCATCGCATTCGTGATTTCAATTTCTTTTTTTCTGGAATAGGTGGAATCGAAAGGTTCCATGACATTGAATAAATACTGATAAAAAGGAGTAATCTGGCGTACATTTTCAGCTTCCTTCCCTGCTTTTTCTTTGCCCATCTGCTGCAGTCCTTTGATAAAAACACTGAATTTCTTATCAATAGGTTCCATTGATTTTAAAAGATATGCATGGGCTTTTTCCTTCTGTCCCAAAGTCTTGTAGGCATCTGTAACGGCTGCCACAACAAGTGCATATTCCATCGGTTTTGACCTCATCTGTCTTTTTGCCATCGCTTTAAATGAAGGAGAAAGATTCTGGTAATAATCATATTCTTCAAATATTCCTTTTTTGAGCATTTCTGCCAGCTGAACACCTTTTTGCTCCTTTCCTGCAACAATATATCCTGTAACCATCGCACTTAATGAACGTGGATCATTGTATTTCTCCACAGGAATTTCTTTTGCGGCAAGATCAAGTAACTCCAACGCTTTAGCTTTCTGCCCATTGACAACCAGTGCAGACACTGCCCTGCTGACAGACATTCTGTAGCCCAAGATATTTGACGTAGCCGTTTCATCATAATAAATACTCTGATCTTTAAAATTTCCCCATCTGAAATTTTTCACCACATGATAAAGAGAATTCGCATCTACTCTTCCTTTGTCTCCATCCGGACTCTGTGGAGTATGAATAGGAACCAGCCTATAGCTGAAACCATCAAACTGAAGATAATCATCCAGATAAAAAATATTTTCACTGTCATACATTCCGCCTGAAGAGAAATTGATCGGACGTTTCCAATCGAAATTGGCAAGCATATCCAACATCATCAGATTACTTTTATAAAGCGTATTGGCTTCATAATTAATTGTGATCTGATTTACAGCTTTTGGAAGATCAGCCTGAGTAATGATCCCCGAGTTCACAGCATTTTCTTTATTTACCGGAAGAATAAATTTACTCACCGGAAGAATATTGTATTTTTCGTATTGCTTTTCTCCAAAGTACATCTTCAGCAGTTCATCTTTATCAGAAGATTTCAATTTCAGAAATTTCATAGCATCTTTTAAAGTCAGTGAATCCTGAGTAAGATATTTTCTGAATTCCTGAAAAGCAGTGTCCGGAGCTCCCTGTTCTTTCAGCATTTGAAAAAGCTCTTCCCAGTTTTCTTTTTTCATCAGGTATATCTGATCATTTACCCCATCTCTATACTCTTCGTGCGTCAATTCACCCGGAATCCCCATCGCATTATAAGTTCTTCTTTTCACCTGATCAATATTCCATGGAGTGGCTAAAAGGGTAAAGTTCACCGTTTTCACATCATCCCTGAATCTTTCTGTTTCCTGAATGGCCCATACCGGAAAGGTATCATTATCACCATAAATGAAAATAATATCATCTTTCGGCAACGACCTTAACAATGAATAGGCGTAATCACGGGCTGCTGTTTTCTTACTTCTGTCATGCGAGGTGTAATTCTGAAAGCCCATCATCAAAGGAATTCCTAGTAAAATAGTTCCCAGAACAATGTTAGCGGCATTGGATTTAACCTTAGACTGAATCAGCCAAAGTATAGCTCCTGCTCCCAGACCAATCCAGATCGCAAAGGCATAGAATGAACCTACCATGGCATAATCTCTTTCCCTTACTTCAAATGGCTTTACTCCAGTGTAAAAAACAATTCCCATACTTGTCAGAACAAACAGCGAAAGCGTCGCATAAAATCTTCCAAAATCTCTGTTGAGCTGGAAAAAGAAGCCAATCAATCCCAAAATTAGCGGCAAAAAGAAAAACTTTACGGTACTTTCATTCTTAAATTGAGCAGGCATATGATCCTGATCTCCCCATAAAGCATTATCAATAAAAGAAAATCCCGAAATCCAGTTTCCATTGGTATTTTCCATATGTCCCTGAAGATCATTCTGTCTTCCTACAAAGTTCCACATCAGATATCTTACAAAGTAATATCCGTTCTGAAATGATATAAAATAATCCATATTCTGAGCGAAGGATGGACGTTGCACCTTGATAAGATCATAAGGCTTCACTTTCAGATAATCTTCTGCCGTGATAGAATCTCCTTCATATTTTGCTCTCAGTTCTTCAAAAATCCTTTTCGCTTCCGGATTATCTGCAACGTCTTCATTATCATAATTAAAAGTAAAATCAGGCGCTCCATATAAAGAAATGTAATTGGCAGTCACCTCTTTATCTTCATTGAACATCCTTGGCATGAAGCTGATGTGAGATTTATTAAACACATAGTTGAATCTCTTCCCTGTTTTTCTGTAAGTTCCGGTTTTTTCATCTTTTTCGTAAATATCGCCGGTGATGTCTCTTTTGTAACTTCCGTCTTCATCCTTTTCCATTCCGTTTTTATCAAGAAATGCGGTGTAATTCTGTCCGTAAATGATAGGCCAGTCACCATATTGCACTCTGTTATAATAATCTCTCATCCCGATGGCGGTATCGGGATCGTTAAGGTTCATCGGAGGATTGGCATTGGCTCTTATCGGAATTACCAGCCAGCATGAAAACCCGATGATCATATAGACCAGAGATAAAACAACAGTCTGATAGAGTTTTCTTTTTGTTTTTCCCGCATATTTAATCAGAAGATAACTTATGATGATCATAAGAACAAATGCCACAATGGTCCCTGAATGGAAAGGAAGTCCCAGTCCGTTCACGAAGAAGATTTCAAGCTTTCCAAACATTGTCATGATCAAAGGGAAAATCATCTTGAATACGAAGGCAAGAATTCCCAGTGTAACCAGATTGGCCACTATAAAACTCTTCCACGAAAAAGTATAATTTCTGGCATAATACACCAGGCATATGGCCGGAATAGCCAGCATACACATCATATGCACCCCCACAGAAAGCCCTATGATAAAGAAAATCAGAATGATCCATCTCTCGCTGTCTGCTGCTTTGTATTCGTTTTCCCATTTGGTGATGAGCCAGACCAGCAAAGCAATAAACATGGAAGCCATCGCGTACACTTCTCCTTCTACTGCTGAAAACCAGAAGGTATCTGAAAATGTAAAACATAAAGCTCCAATCACTCCGGCAAACAGGATTGAGATTTCCTGATGTTTTGTAATTTCTTCAACATCTTTATGTAAAAGTCTTCTTAAAAAATGGGTAATAGTCCAGAACAGAAACAGGATTGTAAATGCACTGAACAATGCTGACATGGCATTGATTACAATAGAATAATGTTCTGCATTCCCTAATGCAAAAATACTTGCTACCGCTCCCATAATCTGGAATAAAGCAGCTCCCGGAGCATGGGTTACCTCCAGTTTCACGGCTGAAGAAATATACTCTCCGCAGTCCCAAAAACTCAGGGAATGTTCTATCGTTGAAAGATAAGTAATAAGCGCAATAGCGAAAAGGAACCATCCCAGTACGGTGTTCCATTTTTTAAAAGACCA
>CBFQYI010000480.1:0-3713 GCA_965720825.1 uncultured Chryseobacterium sp.
CTGAAAAGTCGTCACTTTCTGCCGGGCTCATTACTTACTTTGTAGTACTGCTTGTTGCTTTTGCTTTTTTTATAATCCTTTTCAATTTTGGAATTGCTTTCCTTATTGGAAAAGCACTGGATAATTACTCATATGGATTCTTAATTGTGGCTGCATTTTATGCGCTGGTAATGGCGTTTGTGGTGGCCTTCAAAACTAAGATTGTCAATACTGTTGCAGATCAGGTTATTAAATTTTTAAATCATTAAACTATGGGCAGAAAATACGAGAGCATAGAAGAATTAAGAAGAAAGAAAAAACTGCTTCAGGGTGAAATCAGTGATCTGGAAAATCTTCTTACCTTCAAAAATACAAAAGAAAGCTTAAGTGCATTTACCAATGGTTTAAGTGATCAGTATCTTCAGGAAAAAATTGATGAAGACGGTGATGAAAAAGTAGTTTTAAGAAAGGATGTCATTGCCAAACAGCTTACTTCAGAGGTGAAAGATCTTCTGATCAGCAAAAATACAGCTGTAGGTATTGCCAGCTCCGCATTCAAAGGAGGAAACATTACCGATGGTCTTGTTAAACTGGGAGTTACCGCTATCGTAGGAAACTATGCCAAAAAGAATATGAAAAGCTCCAACTGGAAGAAAAAACTGATTGGTGCAGCATTGATTTACCTTGCTCCTATTGCTCTGAAATATGTCAGAAAAAAGATGGAGGTTTATCAGAAAAACAAAAGTGTTTCAAGTATGGAACAATTGATATAAACATAAGATATCAGAAACCAGGCGCTGGATATTATTCAGTAATATTTTACAATAATTTTTAACCTCTGGTTTCTGATTTTCTATTTTGAAAATAACTGTCCTAAAATAATCCCTGCAGCCATTGACACATTCAGACTTTCTGTAGACTGGGATTTTCCAAACCTCGGAATACTAATGCTTTTTTGTAAAAGTTTTTCTGTTTCCGGTCTCATTCCGTTTCCTTCGTTTCCTAAAATGAGATTAAGCTTTTCCGGTTTTTCAAAAGTATAGATATTCTCTCCTTCCATATCTGTTCCGATATTCACATTCTCTGTCTTAGAAAGATATTCCACAAGATCAGTGTACACCACATTTACTCGGGTAAAAGATCCCATGGTTGCCTGAATTACTTTTGGATTGTACACATCTACGGTATCTTCACTGCAGATAATCTGTTCAATTCCGAACCAGTCTGCCAATCGTATAATAGTTCCAAGATTTCCAGGATCCTGTATTCCATCCAAAACCAATTGTATATTCTTATCTTCCCATTTTTCTTCCTCGGCAAGATAACATACCGCCACAGAATCTTTTGGGGTTTTAAGAAAACTGATTTTTTTTAATTCATTTTCAGAGATATGGGTAACAGGGATATCACTACGGTCCAATTTTTGTGGATCGGTTGATAATATTTCTTTAACTTTAAAGTTAGAATTAGAAAGTTCACAAATGATTTTATTACCTTCAACCAAAAACAAATTGTATTTTTGTCTGAACTTCTTTTTATCTAAAGATTGTAAAACTTTTATTGTATGAGCTGTAAGCATTATAAGAATTCTCCTCAAAAATATTATAAAATTATCTCATTTGCAACATTTGTTGGTCTCCTTTATGCTTGTAGTACGACAAAAAAAGTTCCTGAGGGCGAATATCTGCTTACCAAGAACAATTTAGAGTTCGAGGATAAGAGAGAATTTTTCGATGAGGAACTGAAAGATTACATCCAGCAGAAGCCCAATAAAAAGCAATTTCTTTTCATGCCATTGAGTTTACTGCTGTACAATATGGCGGATACGAAATACGACACCATACTTAATGAATATATGACCTATCCCGGTGAGATGAGAAATCAGAAACTGAGAGACTCTTTATTCCTTAAATATAATATGAAAAGCAGTGTCGGAAAAAGTCTTCTTTTCGATCGTTTACTGCACAATTGGGGAACACCACCGGTAATTCTTGATCAGACAAGAAGTGAAAAAAGTGCTGAGTATCAAGAAAAGACTTACCTACAGAGGATACTGGGATGCTGATGTCAACTTTAAACACACACTGGATTCCGCTTCCAAAAAAGCATCTGTTAATTATTCTATCAAACATAACGAGCCTACGCGCATCAAGGATTATTTCTACAATATTCCGGATCAGGGGATCAAAGGGTATTACAATTATAATCTGAACAGAAGCCTTGTGAGATCAGGACAGATTCTTGATCAGACTGTTTTGGAAAAAGAAGTAACGAGAATTACTGATCTGATGCGAGAATTTGGTTTCTATCGATTCAATGCCTCCAATGATGAGGTTTATTTTGTTGCGGATTCTCTTAAAAGCAGAAAGCAGATTCCTTTAACTCTGGAAATTCATAAAGATTCCCTGGATACTCCTTATAAGATTGCTACGTTTGGAAATATTGACGTGGCCATTGTGGATGAACCCGGAGATTATCCTAAAAATACAAAGAAAGACAGCTTAAGGAGAATAAGATTCCATACAGTGAATGATAAATACAAACTTTCATCCATATGGAGAGCGATTATTCCGGACAGTAAAAAGGTCTTTGACCAAACGAAACTGGATGTAACCAAGAGAAATCTTTTATCGATGAATAACTTTAGCATCGTTAAAGCAAGAGACTCTCTGAGACAAGGAGGAATGACTTCTCCTAATGACAGTATTGTGGATGTTTTATATGTATTGAAACCACTTCCGAAGTATGAACTTAAAGTGGGAACAGATATTAATTACTCTCAGATTTTAAATCTGGGGATTTCTCCTTCTGTTGACCTTACTACACGAAATGTTTTTAGAGGAGCAGAAAACCTTTCTACGAGCCTTTCAGGAACATTTGGTTCTATCAGAAGTACAAAAGATATCAGTAAAAGAGTTGCGGCATATGAAATATCAGCTCAGGCATCCCTGAACTTCCCCAGGCTGCTGCTTCCTTTTAATTATTATAAATTCATTCCAAAACGATATACACCTACATCATCCATTTTGCTTGGGGCATCTATACAGAACAACATCGGTTTGGGAAGGTTAATTTTTAATACCGGATTAAACTACCAGGCAAGTGTTAATGATCAGGTGTATCATAAGCTTACTTTATTTAATACTCAGGTCAGTCTGACAAAAAATAAAGATGCTTACTATGATTACTTTGTGAATGACGGAAGGGTAAAAGATGAGGTTTTCGGAAATTATTTTATGTTTAGCCCTGAAACTGCGCAGACCGGACAAGATTATAGAGATGGAAAGCTTAGTGTGGATGAGGTTTCCAAAAAGATTATCGAAAATGATGCTTACCGTGGAAGTCTTAATCAACAGGGAAGAGATCTTTTAACGGCATTTACCGGAACACTGGTAAACAAAGACAGACAGACGCAGGATGTTCTTATTTCTTCCATGATCTATAACTTTGTATATAGTGAAATCGGAAAAAAAGAATATCCAAACGCATTTTATTTTAACGGGAAAGTAGAACTTGCAGGTAACATCTTAAGTTTATTCAATAAAAAAGACAATGGTGGAGGTATTGTTACCGGTCCGCAAAGAACTATTTTCGGGCTGCCATATGCACAGTTTATAAAATTTGATATTGATACAAGAAAATATTTCAAATTTAACGGAAACCAGACATTGGTACTGCGCCAGTTTATTGGAGTAGGAATTCCGTATGGAAACTCTCAGGATATGCCAATTATC
>CBFQYI010000481.1:0-3704 GCA_965720825.1 uncultured Chryseobacterium sp.
GAAAGTAATGCTGTACTTCTTCTTTTTCAATATCAATCATGGCAAATTCACGAACCCCAGGAGTATCGATAACGTTTCCACCGAAATGCCAGAAATGCATCTGCGCAAAAGTTGTGGTGTGCTTTCCTTTCAGGTGAGTATCTGAAATTTCAGATGTTTTTAAATTTAATCCTGGCTGTAAAGCATTCACCAAAGTAGATTTTCCACAACCTGAGTGACCGAAGAATACAGAGGTTTTATCTTTAAGAATCTCCTGAAGCTGATCCAGATTCAATTTCGAATAGGAAGAAATTTCCAAAGTATCATATCCAATTTCCTGGTATAGGAATTCAATATCCTTTACAATTTCAATTTCTTCTTCGTGTAAAACATCGATCTTATTAAAAAGAATGAGTGGGGTAATATTATAGGCTTCACAGCATGCCAGAAACCTGTCCAGAAATCCTAAAGATGTTTCAGGATGTTTCAGGGTAAAGATAAAGCATGCCAAATCAATATTGGACGCAATAATATGGGCTTCTTTTGAAAGGTTAACTGATTTTCTGATCAGATAATTGGAGCGCGGTTCAATTTTTGTGATCCATGCAATATCATCCTGCTCCAGTTGAAACTCAACAAAATCTCCTACAGCAAGTGGATTGGTAAGTCTGGTTTTTATTAATTTAAATTTCCCCCTGATTCTGGCCTCGAAAATTTTATTTGTTTCCAATTCCAAAACCTGGTACCAACTGCCTGTAGATTTAATGATTTTTCCTTTCATAGATAATGCTGATGCAAATATACGCAATTAGGGCTTAGCATTCAGAAAATAGGTTTAAAAACACATGTTTCAATTGCCCTAAATGCTGATGTCTAAGCCCTAATTTATTTTTTAGCTGAAAATTTAGTAAAAGTATTAGTCTCTTTTACTTTTTATCCACAGCTTATCTCTCGATCATAATATTATTCTGAACTTCAATAGATTCTTCGTGAATCGCTTTGAATACTTTTTCAATAAATTCCTGAGACATTCCTGTTTCTTTTGCTTTTTGAGTAGCGTATTCAGTGATTACTTTCCAACGTTCAGGCTGGAAGATCGCAATGTCATTTTCCTTTTTAAGTTTACCGATTTTCTCAGAAATTTTCATTCTTTGAGAAAGAAGTTCAATTAACTGGAAGTCAAGATCGGAGATCAAAGTTCTGTGTCTGCCCATCTCTCCTTCAAAACCAGCAAGATTAGAGCTTCTCACTTTCAGATTACCAATAAGGTCTGCAAGAACTTCAGGGGTAATTTGCTGTGAAGCATCACTCCAAGCCTCATCAGGGTTGCAGTGTGATTCAATGATCGCTCCCTGGTATCCTACGTTAAGTGCTTCCTGAGTAATATCAGCAAGACCAGTTCTGTTTCCGCAGATGTGAGAAGGGTCGATTAACATTGGAATATTCGGAAACTGACTCTTGAAATCAAGGGCAATCTGCCAGTTCGGGTTGTTTCTGTATTTTGTTTTCTGGTATGTTGAAAATCCTCTGTGAATAGCTCCAAGGTTTTTAATATCCTGACCTAAAAGTCTTTCCAGGGCTCCAATCCATAATGCAAGATCCGGATTAACAGGATTTTTCACGAATACAGGTTTATCTGTTCCTCTTAAAGCCATCGCAATTTCCTGTACCGTAAACGGGTTCACTGTAGAACGTGCTCCAATCCAAAGAACATCTACATCTGCTTCCAGAGCTGCAAACACATGGTGTGCATTGGCTACTTCAGTCGCTGTTTTAAAACCGTACTCTTCTTTTACTTTTTTTAGCCAGTTCAAACCGATCACTCCTACTCCTTCAAAACCGTTTGGTTTGGTACGGGGTTTCCAGATTCCTGCACGGAAAACTGATACATTGGCATTGGATTCTTTAATTCTCCTGGCCGTTTCAAGCATTTGAGCTTCACTTTCAGCGCTACATGGTCCTGCAATCATTAGAGGCTGTGTAAGCCCATCGATCCACTCATTTTTTAAATCATTTAAATTCATTATTCTAAATTTTATTGTTTTTTTTATATAATTTTTTCGTTAACAGCAATAGCCCTTTGGATTATAAAATTTAATTTATAATTCTTTTCAAAAAATGCCGTTCAAAATTGTTTAAAGGAATCAGGAAAATAATAGGGCTCTACTTCTCCTGTATTTTTTGGAAAGAAATTCAGTTAACAGTACCAATAAAATCGGTAATACGTTCTGAAATTTCTATAATAAGAAGCAGAAAAACTAAAATAACCGCTAAAAAAGTAATTAGCGGGTGCAAAAAAAGACTGATATGTGTTAGTCAAATTTTCCATTTTATTCTGGAAATGTCTTTATTTAGCGTTTCTGGTTGCAATTTGTTCTTGTTGAAAACATATTTTCAACAGAAATATTTGACAAATATATAAAAATTATGTCAAATCAAACTTCATTAAATCATCAAGATCTTTCAAAAGTGGATTTTTTTCTATAAATTTTTCAAACATTTTTCTTTTCGTCACCACCTCAATCTTCAGATTTTCAACGTCTCTGACGTATTCTACCTCAATAATATGATTCTGAATTTTTCTTTTAAAATGATTAAAAAATTCTCCACTTATTTTATCAAATTCTACTTTTGCAGAATCTGAAGGGAACAAAACTTTGATTTTATGCTCTTCAGCTTTTACCAGTTTGAAGGTCTTGACTGCATTAAATACAAAATTATTTTTTACCTGAAGGTGTTTAAGCATAATTTTCCATTCCACCTGCAGGTCTGTATCTGTAAAATGGTTCTGGGGAAGATTATCAGTTTTTACCACAACATCTTCTGTTGTGTCTGCTTTATCTTCTTTATTCAAAAAGGAATTGATGCTGAAACCGGAAGAGATTCCCGGTCTTGATAATGGCTTGTTAGTTTTTGTTACTGAAACCTCCTGAACTGTTTGGGAAGCTGCAGGTTGTTGTTCTGCTTTAACTTCTTTCTTTTCCGGGGCTTTTTCCGGCATCTTCACCTCCTGCTTCTCACTGAGAAACGGAGCCAGTATCAGGAACTTTTTTTTTTAGTATCGCCTAAATTAGCTGTCAGTGAAGCCAGCTGCATTAATGCAATTTCAACCGTAAGTCTTGGGTTTTTGGAATTCTTATAATTAATATCTGCATGATTACAGATCTCAATACCATCAATAAGCTGCTGGGCGGCCCATTTTTGTCCTTGCTCTACAAATTTAGCCTTGGTCTTCTCTCCTACTTCAATGAGTTCCATGGTGGAAGCATTCTGTGCCATCATCAGATCTCTGAAATGATTTCCTAATCCGGCAATGAAAATATGAGGATCAAAGCCTTTCTTTACAATCTCATTGAATGCGAAAAGCACTTCAGAAATTTTGTTTTCCTTGGCGAGATCCACAATGTTCAGATATTGATCATAATCCAGAATATTGAGGACTTCGGCGGCTTTTGCCAGGGTAATATTTTTCTGGGAGAAAGTAGAAAGTCTGTCGAATATAGAAAGTGCATCTCTTAATGCACCATCTGCTTTCTGAGCAATCACATACAGGGCATCATCTTCATACTGGATATTTTCTTTTTGGGCAATATTTTTCAGATGATTCTGGATGTCTTCAATGGTAATTCTTTTGAAGTCATAAATCTGACAACGGGATAAAATTGTTGGAATAATTTTATGTTTCTCCGTGGTAGCCAAAATAAAAATAGCGTGAGCATGCGGCT
>CBFQYI010000482.1:0-3690 GCA_965720825.1 uncultured Chryseobacterium sp.
AATATTTTTTTTCAAAAAAAATTAAATCTTTTTTAACATTTTTTAAAGGTTCGTATCTAAAATACAAATAAACTTTAAAACTTTAGAAATCATGAAAAAATTCACATTCCTTTTGATCATCATGTTATTTTTTTTAGCAGTATGCAATATATTTGGCCAACAAACAACTTATCCGTTTGAAGTAAAAAAAACTGGAAAAGGAAATCAATCATTAATTTTTATTCCGGGGTTCGCGTCTTCAGGTGATGTTTGGAATGAAACCACCACAAAGTTTGAAAAAGACTTCACCTGTTATACTTTAACAATGGCTGGATTTGCAGGAGCAAAACCACAGGCAGATGCCAGCTTTAAAGACTGGGAAAAAGGAATTGCAGCTTACATCAAGAATAATAAAATAGACAAGCCCATTCTGATCGGACACAGTATGGGAGGAGGCCTTGCTCTGGCTATTGCAGCTGACTACCCTGAGCTTATAGGTAAAATTATCATTGTAGACACACTACCCTGCCTGGCAGCCTTATCTGACCCTAATTTTACATCTAAAGAAAACAATGACTGTTCGGCTACTATTACTCAGTTAACAGCAATGAATGAAGAACAGTTCCGAAAAATGCAGACTCAGGTTATGCCACGTCTCTTAGCAGATACTTCGATGCAGGAAACCGTAATCAACTGGAGCATGAAATCAGACCGAAAAACATTCGCTAAGATGTATTGTGATTTTTATAATACCGATCTCAGAGAAAAAATAAAAAACATCCAGTGCCCTTCCCTTATTCTTCTGGAATCCTTTTTTGTTAACCTTAAACCCACTATTGAAGGTCAGTACAAAAATGTAAAGAATGCCAATATGCAGTATGCTTCAAAAGGATTACATTTCATTATGTACGATGATAAGGATTGGTATTTTAACCAGCTTACTCAATTTTTATCTGCGAAATAATGGCTTTCGAAGAGATATACGAACTCTACTGGCAAAGGATATTCCGTTTATGCATGGGATATGTGAATGATACTGAACTTGCTCAGGATCTTGCTCAGGAAACATTTATCATAGTCTGGCAGCAGCTCCCGAAATTCAGGAATGAATCCAGCGTAGGAACATGGATTTTCAGAATAGCTTCTAATAACTGTCTCCGACAGATTGAAAAGGAAAAGAAATTTGCCAAAACAGATTTACCCATCAACCTCGAAGAAAAAAAACAGGAATCTATGGAACCTCAGATTCAAATGCTCTATCAATTTATTTCAGAGTTGCCTGAAACAGACAGAATTATTATTTCATTGGAACTGGAAGAGATAAAACAGGCTGAGATAGCCCACATCGTTGGACTTTCAGAGTCTAATATCAGAGTAAAGATTCACAGGATAAAAGAAAAACTAACGCAAAAGTTTAAAGACAATGGATACTAATATCGATTTCAAAAATATATGGAAGCAGCAAACTTCCAGCAAACCCAATCTGGAAGAACTTCTCGGAAAGCTGAAAAAATTCAGAAACCAGAACCTTCGCAAGCTGATTCTCGCCAATGTAGCTTTAATCACAACCTCCATATTAATTGCTTTTATCTGGTACATTTACCAGCCTCAGATGATCACTACAAAAATTGGAATTGTACTTGTTATTCTGGCTATGATCATCTTTCTTCTGGCGTATAACAAAATGTTTATGGTATTTTATAAGATTGATCAGACCCAATCGAACAATGAGTATCTGCAAAGTTTATATGTGGTAAAAAGCAAACAGAAATTGATAGAGACAACGATACTCAATCTGTATTTTATGATGCTCTTTCTGGGAATCTGTTTGTATATGTATGAATACACTTCAAGAATGACTCTTGGCGCAGGAATTATGACCTATGCTGTAACATTTGCCTGGATTGCCTTCAACTGGTTTTACCTGAGACCACGAACCATAAAGAAACAGCAGGAAAAACTTAACGAATTAATTAATAAATTTGAGGAGATCAATAATCAATTAAAAGAATCATGATTTCTTCTGACAACAAAAATCACTGGGAAAATGTATATGAAACCAAAAATCCTGATCAGGTAAGCTGGACCCAGAAAAAACCACAGACCTCACTTGACTTTATTCTTTCTTCAGGATTGGGAAAAGATGCCAGCATCATTGATATTGGAGGTGGAGACAGCAACCTTGTTGATTTTCTTCTTGAGGAAGGTTATGAAAATATTACAGTGCTTGATATTTCTGCCAAAGCTTTGGAAAAGGCACAGGAAAGACTCGGAGATGCAGCCGGTAAAGTAAAATGGATTGTCTCAGATATTACAACTTTTGAACCTGCAGAAACCTATGACATCTGGCACGACAGAGCTGCCTTTCATTTCCTCACAACCCCGGAACAGGTTTCAAAATATATTGAAATTGCAGAAAAAATTGTGACCCATTTTATGATTGTCGGAACTTTTTCGAAAAACGGTCCTACAAAATGCAGTGGATTGGATATTCAGCAGTATGACGAGGAATCATTATCAGACAAATTTGGAAAGAGCTTTAAAAAAGTAAAATGTATTACTGAAAATCACACGACTCCTTTCGAGACCATTCAGAATTTTATATTCTGCAGTTTTAAAAAGTAGTATGCATATATTTAAATATAAAAAAGAGAGTCCGTCAATGGCTCTCTTTTTTATTTATTACCATTCTTTATGGATTATGATTCTTTTTCTTCTTCCATTTCCACTTCATGACGAAGCTGTGCTTTGTAGAGCGTGGCATAATATCCGTTTTTATCCAGAAGCTCAAGGTGTTTTCCTTCTTCTACAATTTTACCATGCTCCATCACAATAATCTTATCGGCTTTTTCAATGGTAGAAAGTCTATGGGCAATAATAATGGAAGTTCTGTTTTTGGTAATTTTTTCAGTTGCTCTCTGAATCAGCTTTTCACTTTCATGGTCAATGGAAGAGGTTGCTTCATCCAGAATTAAAATTTTTGGATCTGATAAATAGGCTCTCAGGAAAGACAGCAATTGTCTCTGTCCTAACGAGATGGATGAACCTCTCTCACTCACTACATAATCATACCCGCCAGGAAGCTGCTGAATGAAATCATCAACTTCAATTTCTCTGGCTCCTGCTTTTATCTTCTCCAAGGTAATACTATCATCTCCAAAAGCAAGATTTTCAAAAATACTTCCGTGGAAAAGGAATACATCCTGCAATACTACTCCGATATGACTTCTGAGATTATAAAGCTCATAATCTTTTAAATTTACATCATCAATCAGAATATTTCCTGAATTGATATCGTATAATCTTGTAATCAAACTGATAATAGTAGATTTTCCGGCACCTGTTGCTCCTACAATTGCTACGGTTTCTCCAGGATTTACTTTGAAATCAATTCCTTTCAACACTTCCTGCTTTTCATCATACGCAAAATGTACTTTCTGGAATTCAATTTTTCCGGCAAAATGATCTTTCTTCACTGTTCCGTTATTGAGCATTGAGTTTTCTTCATCCATCAATCCCAGCACTCTTTCTGCTCCTACAATTCCTCGCTGGATATTGTTGAAACGGTCTGCAATCTGTCTCAAAGGACGGATCAGCATTGAAATATACTGGATAAAAGCAATCACCACTCCTGCACTGATCGTAATGTATCCACCCTAGAAAAGGATAAATCCTATAAATAATGAAGAAATAAGTTCTACTACAGGAAAG
>CBFQYI010000483.1:0-3639 GCA_965720825.1 uncultured Chryseobacterium sp.
TTGCCGTTAGAAGGAAATGATGTTCCGAATTTTACCGATAAAGACAATATTGATCAACTTCAGAACTTCTCTATCGCAGGGCTTAACCCGAATGATATTGAAGATATTACTATCCTTAAAGATGCTGCTGCAACAGCTATTTATGGTGCAAGAGCAGCAAACGGAGTTATTTCCATTACCACTAAAAAAGGAAAGAAAGGAAGTCTGAAACTGAACTTCTCAGCGGATACCTTTGTAACATCACGTCCGGATTTTGATAAACTGAACCTTTTAAATGCCTCTGAAAAAGTAGACCTGGAACTGATGCTTGCCAAGCGTGCAGATCTTACGTACCGTGCAGATAAAGGAGAAGTAATGAGAATTCTGACTCAGAATAATCAGCTTGATGCTTTCAGAAACGGAGGTTTTGACGCGTTGAATTCATTCACACGCCAACAAATTAACGGTTTAAGAAATAACAATACAGACTGGGGTAAACTGTTGTACAGAAATGCAATCAACAAACAATACGGATTAAGTGTTTCCGGAGGAAGTGACCGCGCAGATTACTATTTCTCCCTGGGATACTATGATGAAGAAGGAACAACTATCGGTACAGGTTTTAAGCGTTATAACCTGACTTTAAAAAATAACTACAAATTAAGCGATAAGTTAAATGCAGGAATCTCTATTTTCGGAACGCAGAGTGAACGTGAGTCTTTTGTAACGGATGCTGATGCTTCAATAAATCCGGTTAACTATTCAAGAAATGCCAATCCATATCTTAGACCTTTCAATGCAGACGGAAGTTACAACTATGATAAAGATATGGATGGTTTTGAAGACCGTTATATTCCTTTCAACTTCCTCGAAGAAAGAGAAAATACAAACTATTCACTGAAAAATAACTCTTTGAAAGCGATTTTAGATTTAGAATATAAAGCTTCAAAAAGTTTAAGATTTACCTCTCAGTTAGGACTTCAGTATGATGCTAATAAAACAGAGAAGTTTGCAGCAGAAAATACCTACTTCACCAGAAAAATGAAAGAAAATACCCGTTATTACAAAGACGGTAAATACAACTACTTTCTACCGGCTGGTGCTGTAAAACAAAACTGGGATAATGACTTCTTCCAGTACAACTGGAAGTTGCAGGCAGCGTACAGCACAAAGATCAATAAACATGAGATTGATTTGATGGCAGGTACAGAAATCCGTAAAACAGAAGATAATACAACAATTACAAGAGCCTTCGGATATGATCCAAAAACAAGAAGAGCTACAGCAATCGTTTTCCCGAATTCAGGTTTTGCAGCTGACAAAAGATATGAAACCTATCGTGAAGCAGCTCCCATAGAGAATGCGTATGCGTCTATGTTTGCTACAGCATCATATACTTACGATCAGAAATATACATTTTTCGGAAGTGTAAGATATGACGGAACCAATCTTTTCGGGGTTAATAAAAAGTATAAATACCTTCCAATATGGGCGGTTTCAGGATCATGGCTGGTAACGAAGGAGGACTTTATGAAAAATATTTCTGCGGTATCCAACCTTAGACTGAGAGCATCTTACGGTCTTCAGGGAAATATTGACAGAAATACTTCGCCATTCTTTATCGGTGAATATAATGATACAACAATTCTTCCAGGTGTTAAAGAAGGTGTTATTACAGTTATAAGCCCTCCGAACGATAAATTGAGATGGGAAAAAACAACCAACACCAACTTAGGACTGGATTTAGGATTGTTCAATAATCGTATTAGCCTTACTGCTGATGTCTATAGCAGAAAAGGTACAGATATGATCAGTATGAAAGAAACTCCTCTTGAAACAGGGTTCGAATATACGATGATGAACTGGGGAAGTTTAACCAACAAAGGTTTTGAACTGGCCATATCTACCAGAAACATCAATAATGATAATTTCAAATGGACAACTACCATCAACTTTGCTCACAACAAAAGTAGAGTACTGAGTGAGCAGCCTCGTGACAATGCTTTCCTTCCTTCAAGAGAAGGTCTGCCTGTAAATGCTGTTTTTGCTTTGAAAACTGCAGGAATGGATGAGCATGGTAACCCATTGTTCTGGAAAGGAGATCAAAAGATTTCAGCTGTAGAATTCTTTAAATTATATGATGTGTATGCAGATTTCCTTCCAGGTCAGCTTGTAGATACAAAACTATCCAACGCTGAGCTTAGAAGCTTATTTACCTATGTAGGAGATAGAGATCCTAAGTTTACCGGAGGTATTATCAATACATTTAAAGTAAGTAATTTTGACCTTACGATCTCTGCAACATTCAATCTGAAACAGACGGTAATGAGAACACCTTCTTACCGAGGTATGGATCTGGATAGAGGAAGAAACTATACAAAAGATATCTACGAAGCAGGGGGTTCACTTCCGGGAATTACAAGTCCTGATATGGATGCTAATCCGGACGGATGGATGGGGAATAAATGGTTTGCCGGAAACCGTTCAAGTGCATACAATCTGCTTGATATATGGGCAAAAGAAATCAGTTATATCAGAATCAGCAGCATCCGTTTAGGCTATACCCTTCCGAAAGAATTTACGAATCCTATGGGAATCAGTAGTTTGAGACTAAGTGTTGAAGGGCGTAACCTGTTTGTATTCAGTAACGGATATAAAGGATATTTTGACCCGGAAACCTATGGTAATATTTATGCACAGCCTATCACCAAGTCGGTAACAGTAGGATTTAATGTTTCTTTTTAAAATTTGAGGAAAATGAGAAAAATTACAACAATCATAGCGCTTACAGCAATCAGTCTTATCAATATAGGATGTGATAGATTTTTAGATATTCAGCCGGAAGGAAAAATTATTCCTGTTACCGCTGAAGATTACCGGAAAGTACTTACGTCAGCCTATTCAAAATATCCTGTTCACAAATCGCTAGTAGCTCTTCGTACCGATGAGACAAATATTGATGATAATGGAGTAGATTTTATTTCTTATCGTGAAATTGCGATGTGGAAAGATTCAAACTATGACTCTAACTCTGCGGAACTTCCTTGGTTAAGCTTTTATTCCGTAAACTTCTATCTGAATCAGATCATCAATGAAGGGAGTAAAACCATGCAGGACTCTCCGGAGAAGAATCAGATTTTAGCAGAAGCGTATGCTCTTCGTGCTTATCTGTATTTTGATATGGTGAATCTATACGGTAAACCATATAACAGTGCTACGGCTTCTAGTGACAGGGGAGTTCCTATCAATCTTGAAATTGATCTTGAGCAGGTATTGAAACCATCTTCAGTACAGGAAGTATACAATCAGGTTCATGCAGATCTTAAAAAAGCAGAAGATCTGATGGTAGAGCAGAAGCAGGCATTGGGAGCTAACTACAGATTCTCAAAAATAGCATTACTGGCTTTTGAAGCAAGAACAGCTTTATATGAAGGAGACTGGAACAGAGCTTTAAACTATGCAGATCAGGTTCTGGCAGTAAAGAGTGATTTGAGCAATTTGAATACCACCAATACAGTTCCTAACCATTATGCTTCCCCGGAATCTATTATGGCTTTGGATAATACATGGGATAACTCTATAAAAAACTTAACTTTTGCATCTACGGAACTTATTTCTTCATATAATACTCCTGCAGATAAAAGGTTTGGCATGTATTTT
>CBFQYI010000484.1:0-3635 GCA_965720825.1 uncultured Chryseobacterium sp.
AGATTGAATTAGACGTAATAAAAAAGGCAAGTGGATCGGCTTGGGTAAAGTTAGGTAAGATAGAAGTTGTTGCGGGAATTAAAGTAGAGACTGGTGAACCTTTTGAAGGATTGGAATATAGTGGAGCTTTAATAATTACTGCTGAAGTACTCCCGATTGCATCTCCTCATATAGAACCAGGTCCACCTGATGAGGAAACGATTGAACTCGCCAGGGTTGTTGATAGGGGCGTTAGAGAGTCAGAGATGTTAGAATTAAGCAAATTGGTCTTGGTCCCCGGAAAAATTGTGTATACCAATTTTGTAGATTGTAGTATCATTAACGTAGATGGTAACCTTTTCGATGCCACTTCTTATGCTGTAGTAGCTGCATTAGCAAGCTGTAAACTACCTGTTTTTGAAATTAAGGATGACAAAGTAGTAGATACAGGGAGAACTCAGGAACCTCCCATTACTACTATCCCTGTATCTGTTACTACCGTTAAAATTGGCGATTATCTGCTTTTGGATCCAAATGCTGAGGAAGAAGCATGTATGGATGCAAGACTCACAATTACTACAAATTCAAAAGGATCAATTGTTGCTATGCAAAAGGGACTAAAAGGTTACTTTACAGTGGATGAAGTGAAGAGTATTGCAGATAAAGCAATTAGCAAGGGAGAAGAAATTAGAGCAATACTTAAGGAATTGATTCATCATGGTAAAAAGGAATAAACACAAGATATCTCGCCTTAAGGGATTAGGAGTAAAATACGGAGCCACTGTCAGGAAGAGATACGGAATGATTTACAGGGTTCTGAAAAGAAAGAGAAGATGCCCTAAATGTGGATCAATAAAATTTGATAGGAAAGTACAGGGGATTTGGTGCTGTTCAAAATGCAACTATAAAGTAGCTTCAGGTACATATGATGTAAGCTTTGAAAAGTCAAAGAGTAAATATTAGAATTCAAATATCTATAGAAAACCTTCCATCAGAATTATCTTCTAACATTGTAAATACGATAACTAATGCCCTACAACCGGAAACTAGATTTCTCACCGGTTCTGAAAAAATAAGAATTACTTCAAAACATGGTGTGATTTTTATAACTATTAGTACACACGATTTACAATCAATCCGTGCCATAGTTAACACATACATTAGATTGTTGAGCTTGTCGTATTTGTCTCTAAATTTATAAAACGCTATAGATTTATGACGGTAAAGTCAAGTAATTAGAAATGAGTGAACAAGAAATTCCACCGTGGTTAAGGGAGCAACTTTCAAGGCTACAGCAGCTGCAGCAAAACTTACAAGCTATTATGATGCAAAAACAACAACTTGAAGCAGAATCTGTTGAGATAGAAAAGGCTACCGAAGAACTTAAGAAATCAGGAGAGGATGAAGCAATCTACAAGAGTGTTGGACCTTTATTGATTAAAACCAAAAAGGATGATACTCTTAAGGAGCTAGACGAAAAGAAAGATCTCTCAAACACTCGCTTGGTAGTTCTAGGTAAACAAGAGACAAGAGTAAAGGAGAATTTAAAGGAAGTTGAAAACAAGATAAATGAAATGATTCGAATGGGACAAGGACAAGCAAGTAATTTGGGTACCAAGCCAAACAATTGATGATTTTTGTTTCAGTTTGAATAATTCTTTAATCTAAAGTTAGCAATTTAATCTCTAATCTAGAGAACACGATTTCTGGACAGAAGCTGCTTATATCACTTTACTTCAATTTACGAATTAATTTACATGTTCAGAAAAACCTTTTACGTCATATTGACTCCGAAACTAATATCCTCTTAAAAGTGATTCTTCACACAATTGGAAAAAATTAGAACCAGATACATATTCAAACCTATCCCTATTCTTTTGCCGGGATGGGAATTTCTCTCGTTGTTTTTCTCATTTCAATAAATGTCTCCGTCTTCTGTACTCCTTCGATACGACCGACTCGTTCCGATATCAACTGGTGCATTTCGTCCAAAGAGTGAGAATTCATTGTTACTAATATATCAAATCTCCCTGTAACCTCTGAAACTTCCGTAACACCCGGAATGCTGAATAATTCACTCAAAACATTGTCTCTCAACTTTGAATCCATGTTTATACCAGTTAGCGCCTTCACATTAAACCCAAGGGCTTCATCATTCATCAATATCGTGAATTTTCTAATAATGCCCCTCTTTAC
Organism: uncultured Chryseobacterium sp.; assembly: GCA_965720825.1. Taxonomy (GTDB): domain Bacteria; phylum Bacteroidota; class Bacteroidia; order Flavobacteriales; family Weeksellaceae; genus Chryseobacterium. The sequence continues at coordinate 2,176 of CBFQYI010000484.1, forward strand.
TAATCTCTTAATCCTGCTATAAACTACCGATGCGTTGATATTGATTTTCCTTGAAAGTCTGGGAACCGAAATAGATGCATCATTTGAAAGTTCCTCCAAAATTTTAAGATCTAAATCGTCAATTTTATACATAGAAATCACTTATTATATCGTAAATTTTGAGGTTAATAAATGTATTAATTTCAATTTTATTTATTTTTTTTATCAATAATGCACGATTAAATAATTTTTTTCGATTTAAACAGCTCAGCCAATAATATAGCACCTTTTGCAGAACCCATTTTTTCATTGTGAGTTAAGAGTACATATTTTATACCGTTCTTAAATACAGTATCCTTTCGCAATCTTCCAACAACCGTCGTCATTCCATCATTAATCTCCCTATCAATTCTTGGCTGAGGTCTCGTAGGATCGTCATGAACAATAATATAATCTTGTGGTGCAGAAGGCAACTCTCTTATTGATACAGATTTGGAAAAGTTAATCATTGATTCTTTTACCTGATCAGGTAAAGCAGTTTTCTTCAGTTCAGCAAAAACTGTTTCAGTATGTCCATCCATTACGGGTACTCTTGTACATGTACAGCTTACCTTTATGGAAGCATTCACGATTGAATTACCATCAAACTTTCCTAGGATCTTTTTTGTTTCGACTTGAACCTTTTCCTCTTCTTTTGGTATATACGGGATTACATTGTCCATGATATCTAATGCAATTACTCCCGGAGATCTACCAGCTCCAGAAAGAGCCTGCAGTGAAGTCATAAAAACACTTTCCAATCCCATTTCATCCATTAATGGCTTGAGCGTTATGGCCATGCCTGTCGTTGTACAGTTAGGTAATGGTGCAATAAAGCCATTCCATTTCCTATTCTTCCTCTGAATGTTTAACAATTCACAGTGTTCATCATTGATTCCTGGAATTAATATGGGAACGTCGTCTTCGTATCTAAATGCGGCAGCGGTACTTATTACAGGGACTTCTGTTGCCATTCTCGGTTCAATCACCTTCGCATCTTCTGATTCAAGAGCGGTAAATATAAGATCAACTTTATTTGGGTTTATTTCTTCAACTCTATTTAGGACCATTTCTCTTACATTTTCGGGAATATTTTCCTTATTATGCCATTTGAGGAGCGAAGTATTTGGATCTCTAAGTGCATCAATGTATCTTTTTCCCGCAGATCTCTCTGAGGATGCAATTTGTACCAATTCGAACCATGGGTGTTTATTGAGTCCAATAACAAATTCTTGGCCTACAGCGCCCGTCGCACCTATTACCGCAACTTTTAACATAATGTGCGGTTATTCAGAACGCAACTAATATTCGTTTTCAGAAAGAACATAATCTTATCCATTTTTGTAATGCATACTACATTTCTTACGCCAAAATAATGACTGAAAGCTAGCAAGACCAAGAAGGAAAAAATATTATCAGCTATTAATGAAGTAATAAGTAAG
>CBFQYI010000485.1:0-3616 GCA_965720825.1 uncultured Chryseobacterium sp.
TTACCTTTCAGTTTTTCGTTCTGAAGTTTTCTTAAAAGAGCATTTACTTTATTTCTGGAAACGGCAACATACGAGGTAGTATCTTTTACTTCAATAATTCCTACATCCTCTTTTTGCAGTTCTCCTTTCTTTAAAAGATATCCTACAATATCTACTTTATTTACTTTATCCTTTTTTCCGGCACTGATATAAACCGTCTGGAAAGGAGTTTTTTGTGGAACTTTAGTAAATCCGGCAACACTTTCTTCAGGAGTATTACTTTTAATGAAAGGGAAGTTTTCCTCTTCAGTCATGATCAGGTAGACAAAACCTTTGGCATTCATTCTTGCGGTACGTCCGTTTCTGTGGATGAAGGCATCTTCTTTGGGAGGAAGCTGGTAATGAACAATAGATTCTACTTCAGGAATATCAAGTCCGCGGGCAGCCAGATCTGTTGTAATAAGAATTCTTGCGGAATCATTTCTGAATTTCAGTAAGGCACGCTCTCTTTCATCCTGTTCCATACCACCATGGAAGGTTTCTCTGTCGATTCCCATTTGGTTAAGAAGTTCAGAAATACGGTCGACAGCTTCACGGTGATTACAGAAAATCAACGTTCTTTTGTTCCCGATTTTACAAACCAGATTGAAAAGTGTATCCAGTTTTTCTTCAGGAATAGTCATTACTTTTCTTAGCTGGAGATCCGGTTTTACATCATTTTCTTTAAGGAAGCTGATTACTTTTTCATCTTTTAAGCCTGTAAAAGCCGGAATTTCATCCATAGCTGTGGCAGATGTTAAAATTCTTTGAGAAAGTCCTTTTAAAGAATTGGAAATAAATTCCATATCATCATGAAAACCCAATTCCAGAGCTTTGTCGAATTCATCAAGAACCAGCGTTTTAATCGTTTTTGGATCAAAATTGTTATTTCTTAGGTGGTAAACAACCCTTCCTGGTGTTCCGATCAATACAGCCGGAGCTTCGATTAAGTTATTAACCTCAATTTTTTTATCATGTCCACCATAGCAGACAGAAACTTTAAAATCTGTCCCCATGGATTTAAAAACCTGCTCAATCTGTAAAGCAAGTTCCCTTGCCGGAACTAATATCAATGCCTGAACTCCCTGAACATTTTTTTTCAGATTTCTGAGAACAGGAAATAAAAAGGCTAGCGTTTTCCCGGATCCTGTGGGAGAGAGTAAAACAATGTCTGTATTATCTTCAGACGCTTTATAAGTAGATTTCTGCATTTGATTCATATCCTGAATCTGCAGTTTTTGATAGATCGGCTGTAATTCCATGCTGCAAAGGTAATGAATTTAAGTGGGTGATGGGTGGGAGAGTTTGAGGGGTTGAGCGTTTGAGGGTTCTAGAGTGGTAGCGTTTTAGAGTTTGAGAGGGATAGGAAAGTACTGTTCTTCTTTAATTCTGGGTTATTGTCATTCCGAATGAAGCGCAGCGAAATGAGGAATTTCATTTTGTCTTCTACTAGTTATATATGCTTCAACTCTGCTCAGCATGACATCTCTAATACTAACTGTTTAAAATTTAGAACGAAGCAATATCTGCTGTCATGCTATGCAGAAACTGAAAGTTTACGAACGTGGTTCAAGCATTCTTTAATCAAAATATTGATTTTTAAATAGATACGTTAAATATTAACGTGCTCATATCTATTGTTTATCTTAAATAAAATTCATATCTTTGCACCCACTTTTGTGGCGAAAAGGTTTGAAGAGTAAATTACTTACAATTAATTACTTCCGTATTTTTTAATCCGCATTTATTCAAACCGTTAAAAAAGAAGGAATACAAATTTTATTAGAAAATGTCAAAAGAGACAAATTCAGCAGAGGTTATTTTAAACCAAAACGTAGCACCAGAACAATTTGATTGGGATTCATTCGAATCAGGTCTTGATGCAGATGCGAGAAAAGAAAAAAGCGATTTAGAAGAAATCTATAACGGATCTCTTAACAGCCTAAACGATAATGACGTTTTAGTTGGTAGAGTTGTAAGATTAACTGATAAAGAAGCTATCGTAGACATCAACTTCAAATCTGAAGGTGTTATCTCTCTAAACGAATTCCGTTACAACCAAGGCCTAAAAGTAGGTGATGAGGTAGAAGTAATGGTTGACAAGAGAGAAGACAAAACTGGACAATTACAGTTATCTCACAGAAAAGCTAGAACGCTTAAAGCTTGGGATAAAGTAAACGAACTTCACGAAACTGGAGAAATCGTTAACGGTTTTGTTAAATCTAGAACTAAAGGTGGTATGATCGTTGACGTTCACGGAATCGAAGCATTCTTACCTGGTTCTCAAATTGACGTTAAGCCAATTAAAGATTACGATCAGTTCGTAGGAAAAACTATGGAGTTCAAAGTTGTGAAAATCAACCCTGAGTTCAAAAACGTAGTTGTATCTCACAAAGCATTGATCGAAGCAGATATCGAAGGTCAGAAAAAAGAAATCATCGCTCAGCTTGAAAAAGGTCAGGTTCTTGAAGGTACTGTTAAGAATATCACTTCTTACGGTGTATTCATTGACTTAGGAGGTGTTGATGGATTGATCCACATTACAGACCTTTCTTGGTCTAGAGTGAACCACCCATCTGAAATCCTAGAGGACGGACAGACTGTAAAAGTTGTAATCCTTGATTTCGATGATGAGAAAACAAGAATCCAATTAGGTATGAAGCAATTAGAAGCTCATCCTTGGGATGCTCTTTCTGCTGACATGAAAGTAGGTGACAAAGTAAAAGGAAAAGTAGTAGTTCTTGCTGACTATGGTGCATTCGTAGAAATTGCTCCAGGTGTAGAAGGATTAATCCACGTTTCTGAAATGTCTTGGTCTACTCACTTAAGATCTGCTGGAGATTTCGTAAAAGTAGGTGATGAAGTAGAAGCTGAAGTATTAACTTTAGATAGAGAAGAAAGAAAAATTTCTCTTGGTATCAAGCAATTGTCTAAAGATCCATGGGAAAACATCGAAGCTAAGTATCCGGTAGGATCTCAGCATGTAGGAACTGTAAGAAACTTCACTAACTTTGGTGTATTCGTAGAGTTAGAAGAAGGTATCGACGGATTAATCTACATCTCTGATCTTTCTTGGACTAAGAAAATCAAGCACCCATCTGAGTTCTGTGCAGTAGGTGATAAATTAGATGTTGTAGTTCTTGAACTAGATATCCAAGCTAGAAGATTATCTCTAGGTCACAAGCAATTGACTGAAAACCCATGGGATAAATTCGAAACTAAATATGCTGAAGGAACTATCCACGCTGGTAAAGCTGTAGAAGTTCACGATAAAGGAGCTTCTGTTCAATTCGAAGATGCTGAAGTAGAAGCATTCTGTCCTTCAAGATTATTAGAGAAAGAAGATGGATCTAAAATCAAAAAAGGTGAAGATGCTCAGTTCAAAGTAATCGAATTCAACAAAGAATTCAAGAGAGTAGTAGTATCTCACACAGGTATCTTCAGAGACGAAGAAAAGAAAAACGTAAAAGAATCTTCTTCTAGAAACGTAACTTCTTCTTCTAACAACGAAGAAAGATCTACTCTTGGAGACATCGATGCATTAGCAGAGTTGAAAAGAAAAATGGAAGAAGGTAAATAATCTTTGAACCATTCATAC
>CBFQYI010000486.1:0-3615 GCA_965720825.1 uncultured Chryseobacterium sp.
CTTAATTTTTTCCAGACTGATTATTGGGTTTATCATCATTTCTTTAAGTGTAATTAAAATCGAAAACTATCAGATCATTACAGTTATTCTGTTATCCATCGGATTATTGACTGATATTTTTGATGGAATTATAGCAAGGTATCTTCAGGTTTCAACTCAGAAGCTCAGACGTATGGATTCTACTGTTGATCAGATTTTCTTTATCTCGGTAGGAGTTGCAGCATATATACAATGTCCTGAGTTTTTCAAAACAAACGCTTCCAAAATAATTATTCTTGCAGGATCTGAAGCCCTTATTTATCTGGTAAGCTTTTTAAAATTCCGAAAGGAAGTGGCGACACACTCTATTGGTGCCAAGATCTGGACTTTACTACTTTTTGGAACATTGATTCAGGTTATTTTACAATGTCAGTCTGTCATTCTGTTCAACCTTTGTTTTTGGGTTGGTTTGCTTACCCGAGCAGAGATTATTGCTATTCTTTTCATATTGAAAACCTGGACGAATGATGTTCCTTCTGTTTTTCATTCTATACAACTTAGAAAAGGGAAAACGATTAAGAAAAGTAAATTGTTCAATAGCTAATCATTTACTTTTTATAAGGATTTGATTAAAAAATACCTTCATAGAAAAATATCGGTAAAACAAAATTTAACGAAGTTTGGGAAAGCTATTTCGTTTTGATTTTTGTAATTTTAAGCAAAAATTTACACGTGAAAAAGTTAATAATAGCAGTTTGCATTTCAGTTTCAGCATTCAGTTTTGCTCAGGATTATTCTGTGCCGGCAGCAAGTCCGCGCCAGAAGGTTGAGCAGCAGTTTTCTATGTCTAAGATCTCTATCGACTATGGAAGACCAGGAGTGAAAGGACGTAAGATTTTTGGAGAATTGGTTCCTTATGGCCAGGTTTGGAGAGCAGGAGCGAACTCGTCTACGAAAATTACTTTCGGACAAGCCGTTAACTTCGGTGGGAAAACAGTACCTGCAGGAACATACGGATTATTCATCGTTCCTACAGAAAAAGAATGGAAAGTAATCCTGAATAAAGATTTCCAGCAATGGGGAGCTTATACTTACGATCCTAAACAGGATGTCGTAGATGTTACGGTACCGGTTAACAAGTTGACAGACAAACAGGAGTGGTTTGAAATCACCTTAAATCCTACTGATGAAAATACAGGAAACCTTGTTATCAAATGGGATATGGCCCAGGCAGAAGTTCCATTGAAGCCATCAAAACTAGATACTGTCATCAAGATTTCTGACAAACTGAAAGAAATCAAGAAAATAGAATCAGATTCTACTAAAAAGAGCTAATTAATGAATTTTTCTGTTCAGCCTGTTTTAGAGAATGAAGAATTTCAATTAATCCCCTTACAGCAAGGGGATTTTGAATCTTTATATGAAGTAGCTTCCGATCCTAAAGTGTGGGAACAACACCCCAACAAAGATCGTTACAAGAGAGAAGTTTTTGAAAACTTTTTCACAGGAGCTATGGAGAGTAAAGGTGCTTTCAAAATTATGGAGAAAGCTACCGGAGACGTATTGGGAAGCAGCCGTTATTATAATTTTGATGAAGAGGATAACCATATTTTCATTGGGTATACTTTCTATGGAACAAAATCATGGGGAAAAGGTATCAATCCTCAGGTTAAAAAGCTGATGCTGGATTATATCTTCCAGTTTGTAGACAAAGTTCATTTCCACATTGGAAAAGAGAATTTCCGTTCACAGACAGCTTTGGAAAGACTTGGGGGGCAAAAAATTGCTGAAGAAGAAGTGGCTTATTTTGCAGAGCCTACAAGAACCAATTTCGTATATGAAATTAAAAAACAAGACTGGGCATGAAAAAATACAAAATCCAGCAGTCACCATTTGTAGTTCCCACAACAGATGGAAAACTGATCGAAGAACACTGGGGAAACTCTACAGGAAATTCTAATGTTTCAATTGCTCACATGGTGGCTCCTCCGGATTGGAGCGAACCTCACCAGACACCTGAATTTGATGAGTTTACCTACATTATTTCGGGGAAAAAGCAATTTGAAATAGACGGAGAAATTGTTACGTTGGAAAAAGGACAAAGTATCCTTATTGAAAAAGGAGCAAGAATCCGTTACAGTAATCCGTTTTCAGAACCTTGCGAATATCTTGCCATCTGTCTTCCTGCATTTTCTATGGAACTGGTACATAGGGAAGAGGAAGGAGTAGATTAAGAAGCAATTAAAAAATAGATGAAAAAGCAAATCTGCATACCGGTAGATTTGCTTTTTTTATGCTAAATTTTCAAAATATTATGTAACCAGATGTTATTGAGTATTTTGAGTCAGAATTTCAAAATGACAATAGTGATAATGCCCATCAATACTATATTTTGTGATAGTTTTTTTTCTTTTTCATGATTGATAGTTTTAATTTATTTTGTAAGTTCGCGGACTTAAAAAAATGAACTAATTAAAATCTATGAAAAACAAATTATCAATTGTATTCATGCTGGGAATCGCGCTTTCTACCACTTCATGTGCAACCATTTTTACAGGAACTCAGGATTCAATTGCTTTTTCTTCAAGCCCTGAAGGGGCAAAAGTGTTGCACAAAGGAATAGAAAAGTGTACAACACCCTGTACCACTAAAATCCCAAGAGCTTTAGGGAAGCAGATGGTTACATTTGAAAAAGAAGGATTTGAGAAGCAGGAAATAAAGTTGACAAAAACTTTTAATGCTGTGACTTTATTGAATATTATTTTGGGAGGTGCAATAGGAGTAGGAATTGATGCAGCAACAGGTTCTCTTACCAAATATTCTCCAAAAAAATATGATGTAGAGCTTCAGGCTAAACCGTAATTGGGCTAACACTATAAAGTAAAAAGGCAAATTCATAAACTGATGAATTTGCCTTTTTTATGTTTATTTCAAAATTTCTTTCAGGAAGAGCAGCGTATGATTCCATGCTCTTTTGGCCATTGTTGGATTGTAATCCGGTGATTTCGGATCCGTAAATGTATGTTTAGAATGGGCATATGTGATGATCTGCCAGTCGGCATTTCCTTCATTCATTTCTTTGATGAGGTTATTGTAATCCTCAGGAGTTACACTTTTATCATCTGCCGGATTTTCAACCAGGATCTTAGCCGTCAAAGTCTCATTTTTTCTGCTCTGATCTCTGCCCAGACTTCCGTGGATAGAAACTACACCCGCTACAGGAAGATGTCCTCTTGCGGATTCCAATGCTCCTGTACCTCCGAAACAGTAGCCTATAACTGCTACTTTATCAGAAATTGCTCCATTTTTTTTCAACTGTTCCAAAGCCAGCGCAATTCTTTTCTGGTATTCCTGATAATTCTTTTTATAATATCCTGAGGTCTTTGCTGCAGATTCATTATCTGCGGGAATTTTTCCTTCACCGTAGATATCAGCAATAAAAGCAATATAGCCTTGTTTTTCAAGCTCCAGAGCGGCGGTTTTGGCTTCTTCGTCAATCCCTTTCCAGGCTGGAAGAATCAATACTCCCGGAAGTTTTTTTCCTGCATTGGAAGTGATGAGGCCATTCAGCTTCTGGGAATTGTCCTGGTAGGAAACAGTTTTAAGTTTCTGACTAAAAAGACTTCCCGAAGTCAT
>CBFQYI010000487.1:0-3593 GCA_965720825.1 uncultured Chryseobacterium sp.
GTAAAATTAGTAGTAGAACACTTTAATACTCATACAAATGATTGGATATTTATTCAACGCGTACAATCGCTCTTAAATGAAGCTCAGCTAACAAGAGTCGCAATTGCTATACGTATAGGAGCTTTACGTACTAGAATTCAAGACTCGGAATGCAAGATTCTAGTTCTTGATGACATGTTAATTAGCTTGGACATGGCAAACAGAATTGAAGTTACAAAAATGATTCTCAATAAGCAAAATAAACCAAGCTTAAGATTTTTTGATAAATTTCAAAAAATCATTCTGACTCATGATAGAGCTTTTTACAATACTTTACGGAATCACACAAACGACAATTATTGGGAATATTTTAATCTAAGTAAGAAAGAAAATAGCACAGAATCGCCAAAGTTAAGACAGGATAGATCTCATATAGAAAAAGCTCAGAAGTTTTTAGCTGATGGAGAATTTGATTCTTGTGGCAATGAATTGCGAAAGGAGTTGGAATCAATATTAAAAAATTATACAGACCCTAATTTTACAAAAGATTTTAGTCCTCTTAATGAGAGGCTAACAAGTGCCTATACAAAATATACACATAATGAACGTTTGGCTTTTGAAAGAATATTTGTAAAAAAAGAGATTGATATTGAGTTGCTAGAAAAAATAAGTACAGATTACAATGCTGATGCAACTATAAGTGAAGATGATAAACGCACCCTATCAATCACAGACAAAGAGCTAAAAAACTACTTAGTAGCTCAGTATAAAGTTCAAAACAATAAAGACCTCTTGTTTGATGATTTGAAGTCTATATTGGATCGAATTTTGAATCCAGCTTCTCACTCATCAACAAATCCACTTTATGAGCAAGAACTGGAAGATGCAATAGTGAAAATTCTAGAAATTAAAGCACTGTTAAATTCGTAAATGCGAAAATTCAGTACAACATTTTTTTAATCTTTAGCAATAAAATCCGAATATATAAATTGTATCTTTACAGATTGGAAGCAGTCGATATTGTCTGTTTTTAAACAAATAAAAACAGTGTGAATTTACCAGAAAACATAGTACAACCATTTTCACAAGGTCTACAAAAATTAGGCTTTGAGGGAGATGATTTACTGTTTTTGGTTGACGATCAAAATCTACCTGAACCGCTTCTGAAATTCCATTTGGAAACAGCAAAAGATTTGGGAGCATCTGCTGTATATTTTCGATTACAATTAAACGGAAGCTACAAACCACAGGTTTATCTTTTCGATTTTACAGAAAAGAGTCTTAACGAAGAGGATACCTCAATTGCAGATATACAAACCAATCTTTGGAGCAGTGGTGAAGTGCCGTTAGCTTGTTTCTTTTTCAATACCGAAATAAAAATAGTTGACTGTACAAAACACGTTACAAAAAAGTTTCAACCCGAATACTTAATATCTGATTTGAATTTAGTGGGTAAAGCCCACGATTTGTACAATGAGCAATTTGCCGTTAAAATTAAAACTGGTCTTTTTTGGGAACAGGAAGAGCTAAAAAAGAAATTCAAATTTCAAAACTCCGCTTATGATACGCTGATAAAAAATATCAGAAGCGTAAGCGAGAAATTAAAAACAACTCATTCCGATTCTGCATCTTTAATCAATAAGATTATTGTACAGGCAATACTTATTAAGTACTTAGAAGAACGTATTGATACGAATGGTAATAAACTGTTATCTGAAAAGTATTTCAAGAAATATGAGAATGCGAGTACTTTTAATGAAGTATTACGTAAAGGAAAATTTGTAGCCCTGTTGATTGATTTGAATCAAGATTTCAATGGAAATGTATTTACCTGGACTGAGGAAGAGCAAAAACAATTACAATCTTTAGATTTAAACATTCTCGCAGATTTTTTATCAACTGACAAAGCAGACATCAGTTCACAACAAACCGAATTTGATTTTGATTTAAGGTATTTTGAGTTTAAATATATCCCAGTAGAGTTAATCAGTCGCTTGTATGAGGAGTTTTTAGGAGAAGATAAACAGGAGAAAGGATTATTCTATACACCTTCTCATCTTGCTAAATTGTTAGTTGATGAATGTATTCCTTTAAAGAAGTATGAAGGCGTAGATCTTAAAGACTTTAAAATATTAGACCCAGCTTGTGGTTCAGGAATTTTTCTGGTAGTTACTTTTAAGCGATTGGTTCAGATTTGGAGGCTTCAAAATGAAATGAAGTTTCCTGACATTAAGGATTTAAAACCTTTATTGAAAAATATCTACGGAGTTGACAAAGAGGAACAAGCAATAAAATTGGCTTCTTTTAGTTTAAGTTTAGCTCTATGTAACGAGCTAAACCCCATAAAGATCATTAATGAATTACGTTTTGACGATCTAACAGAAGAAAATCTTATCTGGTCAGACTTTTTCCAGTGTGATTCTATAAAAGGCAAAAAAATTGATTTAGTAATTGGTAATCCGCCATTTGTGAGAGGTGCTATTTCCAACTATTCCAATAAATGGGTGTTGGAAAATAAAAGTGTTACTATTCCACAAGGACAGATTGCTTTAAAATTTTTATCAGAAGCTTTTTCGTATTTGAAAGAAGGTGGCTTGTCTTGCCTTATTATTAAATCGTCAGGATTACTTTATAATAGCACATCCAACGATTATAAAAAGGCATTATTCTCAAACTATAATGTTGTACAAATCTTTGATTTTACTGCATTAGCAAGAAACAAATCACTTTGGGACAATGGTGCAGATGTAGCATCAGCAGCTATTTTTGTCAGAAATGAAAAGCCTGATTTCAGTAAGAACCTTTTACATCTAACTTTCAGACGAACAATTGCGACTAAAGAACGTATCTTTTTTGAGATTGATGATTATGATTTTCATTTCGTAAACAGACAAACAGCTATCAATAATGAGTTTGTTTGGAAAAATAACTTACTTGGGGGAGGAAGAATTAGGAATCTTGTAGAGAAGGTACAGAGTATAGAAATCTTAGAGACCTTTTTGGATAAAAATAATTGTATTTGTGAAGAGGGATTAATTGGTTCATCAGGTGATCTTTGGTCTGATTTACTGAAGAATATACCATTTTTACCTACGAGAGCAATTAGTGAATCTGGAATAGATTACAATCAGCTTGAACCAATAAATGAACAATTGTCGTTTGTAAAAATTCCAAACCAAAGAATCTTTTCCGCTCCGAATATTATACTATGGGAGAACATAGGAGAAAAGGATCTTCCAGTGTTTTTTAACGATCAATCATTTAGTTTTAGACATCAGATTATTGGTATTAAGAGTGATAATACGGAACTTTTAAATGTTATTATCAAAGAGCTAAAGGATAATAATGATTTTTATAGATTTTATATGTATGTAACAAGCAGTTACTTACTAATAAACAGAAATACTTCTCTTTTGAAAAATGATTATATGAATCTTCCTTTTTTGAAAGATGAAAATATGCTTTCGGAATTCGATTCTAATATAATCTCTGATGTTAACACTTATTTCCAAGCCTTTATTAGGAATGGTGAAAAATCTAAGGCTATTTCTTCAATCAAAGGAGAAAAAAATATAAAGTCAATTATCGGCACCTATGGCATTGAATTTTCAAGA
>CBFQYI010000488.1:0-3573 GCA_965720825.1 uncultured Chryseobacterium sp.
TCTTGGGTTATTCTTTATCATCAAAAGTATATTGGAGAAAAGAAAAATTAAAACCACTTAATTTTCTTATTTCTTTTATCATAAAAAACTAACTGAAAGTTGCTTTCAGTGAGTTTCTTTTTTGAATGGATTTTACAATATATTATCTCGTTGTATAGCCACCGTTGGCAAAAATGGTCTGCCCGGTAATCCACCAGCCTTCTGTTACAAGAAATTCTACCAGTGGAGCAATATCTTTAATATCTGTCAATCCTCCCAATGCAGATGCCGATTTATGATAAGCCACTGCATCATCGGTTTCCTGTCCGTAGAAGAAAGGAGTATCCATTGGGCCTGGTGCTACGGCTGTTACGGAAATACATCTTGCCCCGAATTCTTTGGATGCTGCTCTTGTAAAGTGCTCCACCGGTGCTTTCGCTCCTGCATAAGTGGAATACAGCCCTGTATAAGCCGCCAGCAATGAAGTGACAATGGTACAGATTTTCCCATGATCGTTCAGTTTTTTACCGGCTTCCTGCAAAAAGAAATAAGCAGATTTCGAATTGACATTGAACATGGTGTCATATTCAGCTTCTGTAGTTTGTGAAAATGGCTTTTTAAGTACCATTCCTACAGTATTGATGGCAATATCGATTCCTCCGAAACGGGAAATGGTTTCATCAAAAAACTTCGTGATATGATCTACTTTGGTAAGGTCTCCCTGAAATAAAAATGCTTCAGCTCCTAATGCCTGTACTTCAGCCAGTGTTTTTTCACTCTCAGCTCTTGAGCTTTCACTGTTGTAGTGGATGGCCAGCTTTGCGCCTTTTGATGCAAAATCTCTGCTTAATAATCCTCCTAAATTTTTACCTCCTCCGGCAATTAAAACAACTTTTCCTTGTACATTTTGTGTTGACATGTTTTTATATTTAAATGTTAATGAGACAAAGATCAATAATAAAAACAGCCTCAACATGGTGAAATTTTCGGGAATTTCTTTTTATTATTTTTAAACTGAAAGAAAAATGTTTATTATTTTATATAAACAATAGTTTTCAATAGAATGTTATTTACCAACCAGATACGTCTTGATACCTGCCTTTTCAGTTAAACACTTTTGAATAATTCACAAACTCCAATCAATTTTAGGCATAACATTTGATACCTTCCTCCCGTATTATGCACCACCACTTCATTTTTAATATATTTTTTTATAATCCTCAGGCTTCTGAGGATTTTTTTATATAATTATTACAACTTCCTTTACACCTTCCTTTTAGAATATAAAGTATCACTTAAAACCATTTCTGATAATCAATCATTTAAAACCTGATTATTCATTTTATTGTTGTATATTTGCATATTATTAACCAAGTCATTACTTTGTTTTCTGTAACGACCCGAATATTTTTATTCAGTCTTTGCCTCTTGAGCAGCCATATTTTAAACTTTTATTCTTCTATTAAAGAACAATACTTGTCGGAATTTTAAAGCTCTGTATGATTGGAAATATCCAAAACAGGAAACATCGGCAGGCTTTATAGGTCTGAAGCAGACCAGATTGAACCAATTTAATTTATAGAAACTAAATACTAAAAATAATTTATGGCAGATTCTTTTTCTAAAAAGGAAAATTTCAAGAAAAAAATTCAAAAGCAAAAAGAAAAGGCGCTAAGACGCGAAGAACGTAAAACGAACAACAACAAAGGAGCGGAGGATGTCTTCATGTATGTAGACGAATTCGGAAGATTAACTTCTACTCCACCTGAACAAAGACAGGAAGTAAATCTTGATGACATTCAATTGGGTGCTGCACCTATCATTGAAGAAGATCCAAGAAAAACAGGAATTGTTACTTTCCTGAGCGAAAAAGGATATGGTTTCATTACGGAAGATAATTCCAAAGAAAATATCTTTTTCCACAACAACAACTGTGCGGAACCGGTAAAAAAAGGGAATAAAGTATCTTTCGAAAAAGAGAAATCTCCTAAAGGATTTTCTGCTGTTGAAATTCAGCTTGTTAAATAATATGTACTTATAAAGTGTTTCTGCCCTTAAAGCAGATTCATTTTAAACCATATACAAAGAGACTGCCCATTAGGACAGTCTCTTTTTTAGGGACATATAAAAAAAAGTTAACTCAACTTATAAAAAGTTAGATGCTTCCGCAATATCCTGTAATTATTTCAACTATCATTACGGGAATCCGTAGAATCCGATTAAAACATAAAAGAAGCTGCCTGAAAAGACAGCTTCCTTCATCGTAAAAAAAAGTAAAAATTAATCCAGTTTCCCTCCCAGTGCTTTAAACAGCAGGACGTTATTTCTGGTATTCTGGTGCTGAAACTGCAGTAAATCCAGTTCAGCAGTCAGTTTGCTCTTCTGAGAATTGATTAGTTCAAAATAATTGGCATATCCTGTAAGATACAGATCATTGGAAACCTCAACACCACGGTCAAGGAAACCTACTTCTTCTGATTTCAGTTTCAGAACACGCTCATAGATCTTCGTCTGTTTCAAAATAGACTGAAGTTCATTAAAAGCAGTAGTAATACTTTTCTGATAGTTTAAAAAAGCAATTTCCTGCTCTTTACTTGCTACTTTAAATTCATATTTCAACTGTCCTTTATTGAAAACAGGAACCATTAAGCCACCCAGCAACTGCCCGGCAAGAGAACTTGGTTTGAAAAACGTTTCCACATAAAAATAATTCAGTCCGAAACCTGCCCCCAGATCAATCTTAGGATAAAAAGCGGCTCTTGCAGCTTTTGCATCCGCCTGAGAAGCTTCCAGCACATAATAGTTTGCGGCTACATCCGGTCTTGAATGGATCACGTTTTCTACATTAATGGTTTTATTCAACACTTCCATATTGGTAGGCATCAGTATTTTTCCGCGCTTCACCTCTCCGCCGTAGCTTCCCGTTAATGTTGTAATCGCCTGTTCTACTGTAACAATTTCTACTCTGATGTGTTCAATCTCTGCCAGCCAGTTGTTATTCTGAGCTTTGAATTGCTGAACTGCCAATTCCGTAGCCTTTCCCACTTCACGCTGAGCCAGAACAATTTCGAAAGCTCTTTGCTGAAGTTTATAGTTCTTCTGATAAATGGCAAGACGATTATCTAAAGCAACTAACTGGTAATACAGATTGGCTATATCGGTGAAAAGCTCTACCTGTAATAATCTTAATCCTTCTGTGGAAGCCAAAAATTTCTTTTGGGCTGCAATCTTCTTATTTTTCAGTTTCCCCCAGGCATCAATTTCCCAGCTGCTTCTTGCTCCCAGCCAGTAATTTGGAGTAAAATCTCTGTTAATTTTCTGATTTTCCGTAATATTAGGGGAAAGATTGGTATCATAGTTTCCCACACCTTCCATCGTATATTTTCCGTAGCGGTCACCGGAAGCCTGTACCCCCACTTCAAGAGAAGGCAGCAGATCCATCTTTGATCTTTGAAGGAAACTGTTAGCAATTTCCACTCTTTGCTGGGCAATCTGAAAATCCGGAGTCGCCTGAACGACTTTATCAAAAAGTTCAAGCAGTTGCGGGTCTGTAAAATAAGACTTCAGGTTGATCTGTTGAAATTCATCGGCTGA
>CBFQYI010000489.1:0-3571 GCA_965720825.1 uncultured Chryseobacterium sp.
TGTGAAATTTCACATTTTGCTACTTTTAAGAATAAGATCTATGAAAAGACTTCCGGTATTGATCCGTTTTTAAAAATTTCGGAAGATAAAGACTGGTACATGAAAATGTGCGAAGTAGCTCCTGTACAATATATAGATGAAGATCTGTATCTGTACAGAATTCACCAAAATGGAATATCTACTACAAAGAACACGGAAAAAGCACTGTTCTGGCATTGGGTAGCTCTTATAAAAATGGCTGAAAGAAGAAACATCAATATTGAAGATCTTTTCCTTGATAACTATATTCCGAAAAACAAATACAAATATACTCTTGATAAGCTGGATCGTGTGAAGAATTCACGATGGGCAAAACTGGGAAATAAACTTGGACTATTCAAAATCTTCAGGTACCTGTAAGATTTTTAAACCGTTTAGATAAAAATATATGATTATTGGCAATGGAATTTTGGCAGCAGCCGTAAGACCTTATGACAGAGAAGATATACTTTTTTTTGCATCTGGGGTTTCCAATTCTCTGGAAAAGAATCCTGCAGAATTTGAAAGAGAAATCTCTCTGTTAACAAAAGCGACAGAAGAATTTCCGGATAAAAAACTGGTTTATTTTTCAACCTGCAGTATTTATGACCCTACAAAAAAAGAAAGTCCATACGTAAACCATAAGCTTAATGCTGAAAAATTCATTACAGAACACTGTAAAAACTTTGTTATTTTCAGAATTGGAAATGCAGTAGGCCGTGGAGGAAATCCAAACACACTGATCAACTTTCTTAAGAACTCAATTGTGTCCGGAACCCAATTCACAATACACAACAATGCAAAGAGAATTCTCATTGGTACTGATGATATTGCTTTATTTACAAAACAATATATTGATGTACTGAACAATGAAATTATTAATCTCACCTACCCTTACCAGTATTCTCTGCCTGAAATTTTGTTTCAGCTGGAACAGTATTTAGGAAAAAAAGCAGTGTTTGAAAATATTGATGAAGGGTCTTATTATAATATAGAGTTTAATCCCCGCACAGAATCCTTTTTCACGGGAATTTCTTCTGAGGATTATTTAAAAAAATTATTTTCAGCATATTTATAAAGTAAAACATATTGAATGACAAATAAAGTTTCCATTATTGTTCCTTGTTTTAATCATGCAAAATATCTGGAAGAATGCATACAGTCTGTGATGAGCCAGTCTTATACGAATTGGGAATGCATTATTGTAGATGATGGTTCTACTGATGATACTGCAATAGTATCCAGAAAACTTGAAAATGATAAAATACGCTATGTTTATCAGGAAAACAAAGGGCTTTCCGGTGCCAGGAATACAGGGATAAGAAATGCTACAGGAGATTATATTCTACCTCTTGATGCAGATGACACCCTTAATCCGCTGGCTTTAGAAAAGATGATTGCTGTATTTGATCAGAATCCTGATACTTTAATCGTTTTTTCAGATACCATTACTTTTGGCCATACCAGCAAAAAATCAAATTTACAGGAAACGTTCACCCTTCAGGAATTGCTTTTGGGAAATAAATTATATTGTACTTCCCTATTTGCCAAAAAATATTTTGATGAAGGTATTATTTATGACGAAAAATTAAGACACGGATTTGAAGACTGGGAATTCTGGATACAGCTTATATCTTCACACAGAAACCAGCCCATCACAAAGATTGATTATGTTGTTTTCAATTACAGGTCTCATCCGGACACTTCCATGATAAAAGACATTACCGGCAATAATGATAAAAAAGAGTTTATTTATCATGCCGTATATGAAAAACACAAAGCACTGTTTCATGAATTTTTCCCCAGTTATATAGCCCTTTTAAACAGAAAAACGTTTTATGAAAAAAAACTGGAGAATATATACAACAGTAAACCTTACAGAATATTTAACTTTTTAAAAAATTTATTTAGATGAGTCAGTTTGTACACGTGATCATGACAAGATTCAATGTTCCCACAAAAGGTTGGAACGAAACACGTTCAGGATATAAACCTTTAACGGAAGAATGGCTGGATGACAGATTCAAGTTATTCAAAACTTACGTACTTCCTTCTTATAAAAACCAAACCAATCAAAACTATATCTGGCTAACTTTTTTTGATGTTAATACGTCTGATAAATTCAGAAAAATCATCAAAGAAATTGAAGCAGAATATCCTGTTTTCAGAGCCGTTTTCGTAGAGGATTTTGATGTAATGAAAACCAAAGCAGTAGAAGTAATTCCTCAATTCTTCACTCCTGACACAAAATTTGTGATCACCAGTGAACTTGATAATGATGACATGCTTCATCAGGACTATATAAAAACCGTACAGGAACATTTTAAACCGATTCATGATCTTGTGATTGACTTAAGAAGAGGATATCAGCTGACAATGCTTCCGGGTCGGAAAGCGGTAGTCAATGTATATAATGCAGTGGTAAACCCATTTGTAAGTCTGGCAGAAAGTGTGGATAACTTCAAAACCATGTTAAAAGAAAGAGCTCACAATAGTTACCGTCATTACCCGGATTTTTCTGTGGAAGACAGCAAGGAAATGTACATACAGATCATCCATCAGTACAATTTGATGAATGTCACTTTTAAACATAAGGCTGTTCCTGAGGTTGATTTCTCAGAATATGGAATGACTGAAGACACAAAATTTACAATTGACGGTTTCAAAACATTTCAGCATAATATTGCCAGAGTACCTTTTGTAATGGGACTTATTCTGAAAAAAGTTTTTAAAAGATAAGATCCGGCAGACGTAATGAAGCTTAATAATCTCCAGATATTAAGAGGAATTTCAGCACTATTGGTATGCTGCTTTCACTTTCGTGAAACGATCAACTTACCTGGACTGAATCTTGGCGATATTCTTTTTAAAAAAGGAAGTATCGGTGTTCCTGTATTTTTTATTATCAGTGGGTTTATCATGGCTTTTACCACTCAAAAAATAAATTTCAGTAAGGATTCTTTTCAGCAGATTACTTTATTTTATAAAAGAAGAGTAATCAGAATTGTTCCACTGTATTATCTTTTGACATTTGCGGCAATAATACCAGGTGGTGGTTTATTCATATACTTTCATGGCGAGGGACTTTATGAGCTTATTCATTCACTATTATTCCTCCCTACTCAAAAAGAATTCCCAGTGCTTTTCCTGGGCTGGTCTTTAAATTTTGAAATGTTCTTTTATCTCATATTTGGACTCTCATTATTTTTTAAAGAAAAAAGGTATTATTTCATTGTAGCATTTTTCATTCTGACTACCATTTTGGGATATTGTATACATTTTGACAGCCCTTATCTGAAAATGGTAACCCATTCTCTGAATCTTTATTTTGTTGTAGGAATTCTCTTTGCTCTCCTCCTGAACCAATATACAGTTCCAAAGAAATGGGCAGCAATAGTTTCTGTAATAGGAATAACATCATTTATACTTGTTTTGCTTAGTATCATTCCAATAGATAATGATTGGATAAAACTGGCAATCATCTCCACGTTTGTCTTTTCTTTCCTCACTTTTGATTATATATTCAATTGTAAAGGAAACAAAATATTAATAT
>CBFQYI010000490.1:0-3571 GCA_965720825.1 uncultured Chryseobacterium sp.
CCATCTGCTACCACATCGTGGGTAGCTCCACAAAATGCCACTACTGCAAAAAGGGCAATACTGTATTTAAAAAAATCATGCATTGGCAGACTTAAGGCTACTAATGCAAACAGAATTCCTATCGCAAACTGAGTAAAAACAACGAAGAATTTTTTTGTTTTATAGATCTCCAGAAACGGACTCCAAAGAGGTTTTAATGTCCAGGAGAACATGATAAGGGCAGTCCAGAAAGTGATCTGCGAGTCCGAAACACCCATATCTTTATACATGATTCCTGAAACCGCATTAATGGTTACAAAGGGAACACCCATTGCAAAATATAATGTGGAAATCCAAAGAATTGGCTGGATCCGACGGGTTCCGGAGTTGTTTTTTCCCATATTTAAAAATAAGATTCTAAATAAAAGAGAACATCTCAAACATTCATTCAGGCTAAAAAACGAAACTATAAATTTTTTGGAGATTCTACTCTATTCTCCCGCTTCAATGAATGTATCAAATAAAAATCTGATCTTGAGATGTCTCTTTATTAATGAGTGATTCTGAATATTTTTTATTTTTTATCCCACCAAAGTTTTGTACCTCCGGTGTCAGGACCGTTCAGCATTTGAGCAGCCTGCTGGTAATTGTATAATGAAGTTTTAGTATCAATAGTGAAAGGAATTCTTCTGATCATTGCTTCTGTACTGATGGCTCCGCCACTATCATTTTTTCTTACTTTGAAAAGTATTGGATATCCTGTTCTTCTCTGTTCAGCCCACGCTTCTGGTCCATTTGGATAAAGAGAAAGCCATTTTTGAGTAATGATTCTTTCTAATTTTCTTTCGTTGGTATCCCCGTTATTCCATGCAATGGTAATGGTGCTTAGCTGAGGATGTCCTAAACCTATGTTATTATCTGCATTTTTCGGGTCAACATAAGGAGCTTCTGTAGAAGTGGTATCGGCAAGATATGCTGCAACACTTGCACTTTTCCCCCATTCTCCAAAAGACTGCTGAACTCCGGTAGTATAGTTGGTTTGAATATCACCTGCTCCTGCATAGCCTCTCAAAGCAGCCTCAGCTCTAAGGAACCATGTTTCTGCAGCAGTAAATAATTTCATTTTACCATCGGTGCCGGAAAAATAATCTCCGCTGGCAGATTTTGCCTGAGGCTGTGAGAATCCTCCATACGTTGATTTACCATTTAATAAATCAATTCCCTGGCGTACTCCTATATATTTTCCTTGTAGGCTAGCATCTGATGCCGGAATAGCATAGGCAGAAAGTCTTGGATCGTTATATCCATTCATATAAGCCATTAAAGGTGCTCCTATTAAGCAGTCTCCCCATGAGTAAATAATAAAACTCAATTCTGACTGTCCTACACTGATCAAAGCATTATCTGCATTGTCAGTAATCAATCCTGCAGGTGAAGCCAAAGCCTCTTCTGCATATTGTTTAGATTTTGCAGGATCAGCATAGCTCATTCTCATAGCCAGTCTCAGCTTTAATGAATTGGCAAATTTTGCCCATTGCGCCATATTTCCACCATATACTAAATCTGCTTTTTTCAATGCCGATTTGTCTTCTACATTCTGTGTCGCTGACATGGCAATTACTTTCTGTAGATCTGTAATGGCTGCAGTAAGATCAGCAATAAAATAATTGTAGGCTTCCTGTTGAGAATCAAAATCAGTTACTCCATTTGGATTTGGCTTTTCATATTTGCTGTAAACTACAGGACCGTGGCTGTCTGAAACTCTTGCGGCTGTAATGACTTTCAGAATTTTTTTAACAGCAAATGTTCCTGTAAAATCTACTCCTTTATAGATTTCCTTAGCCGTATTATCAATGATAAGGGAGTAATTGAAAATATCCTGCTGTCTGGCAATAATTCTATTATTCCATCCATCCATCATTGAGTAGGTAAGATTATTTACTCCTCCATTAAATGGTGTTGCTGTACTGAACATTCCGCTGTACATATCTGCACTAAGGTTAGGATACAACTGATAATCAGACTGTAATCCTCTTTGCATAGACTTCATCGGATCAACAACCGCAATAAAATCTGCGTAAAAATTTTCAGGACCTCCTGCCTTTTCCTGATTATACTGTTCAAAGTCATTAGTACATCCTGAAGCTGAGAACAATAGTACAGCTCCGAATGCCAATATTTTAATATGATTGATTTTCATTTTCTTAATTGTAAAAGTTAGAAGTTAGCTTTTAATGATAATCCAATAGATCGGGTAACCGGTAATCCGAATGAATCTACCCCAACTCCACCAGGTGTATTTCCTGATACCTGCTCAGGATCGAACGGTGCTTTTTTATAAAAGAAAAATAAGTTGGTTCCTACTAAGCTTACCGTTGCATTTCTCATATATTTAGATTGAATATCGAAAGTATATGAAATGGAAGCCTGTCGTAAACGTATTGTTGTTGCGCTATACAAATAGGCTTCATCAATACCTTTTCCAAATCCTTCTGTTGTTCCTACTGCTTTATAATAATCTTTTGCATTGGTTAAACCAGTATATGCTTGTCCTGCATTTGGAGTTCCAGGTGCATACACTGCGTTTGGAATAGATACCCCGCCTGCATCTCTTGCATCAGCTGTAGACTGGCTAACTCCATAGATATCGTTTGCTTTTTCTGTAAGGGAAAGTACCTTCCCTCCAAATTTACCATCAATAAGGAAAGATATTCCCAGCTTACCAATATTAAAGGAGTTATTGAATCCCATAATAAACTTAGGGTTCGGATTACCCAGATAAGAAGGAGTAGCTTCTGCTAATGGGATTCCTTTTTCATTCACTAAAATACGTCCCTGATCATCTCTTTTGAACTTGATTCCGTAAAGATCACCAAAAGATCCTCCTAATTTCAGTTTTGTATATTCTCCTCCTCCTGTTAATGAGAAAAGTTGGTTTTCTGATATAGGTAAACTTGGTGGAAACAATTCAACAATTTTGTTTTTGTTAGCTGATGCATTTAATGTAGTCGTCCATCCAAATTTTTCTGAACTGAAAACCTTATAGGATAATGAAGATTCAAAACCTGTATTTCGGATTTTCCCTGCATTAATATAATATGATCCAGGAGCTATCCCTCCAAAATATGAATCTATTTTTGTCTCTAACAATTGATTACTCGTATTGGAGTTGTAGTAAGTAATATCAAAACTTAATTTGTTATTAAACATCCTTAGCTCTGTTCCAACTTCAAAAGTTTTATTAAATTCAGGCTTCGGAAACAGGTCCTTATATTTAGGATCAGTAATGAATGAACTCTTTGGAAATACAAGTGTTCCTGCGTCTACCCCAAAGGTATATCCTTTATTATATTCAATCATTGCATTGGAAATATTGGTAGGCAACCCTAATCCTACCGTTGCATAAGATCCTCTTACTTTCCAGAAACTAATGACTTCCGGCAGTTTGAAAACAGAAGATAATACAGCATTAGCTCCAACAGATTCATAGTCAAATC
The DNA here is from genome assembly GCA_965720825.1 of uncultured Chryseobacterium sp. Classification (GTDB taxonomy): domain Bacteria; phylum Bacteroidota; class Bacteroidia; order Flavobacteriales; family Weeksellaceae; genus Chryseobacterium. The sequence goes on from CBFQYI010000490.1 coordinate 3,477, forward strand.
CTGTTCTTCCCGTTAAGGCCAAACTGGAATCCCAGTCATTTCTAAAAGTCATGTCTACATAAAACATATTTTTATAACCTACTGTAGCACTGGCA
>CBFQYI010000491.1:0-3562 GCA_965720825.1 uncultured Chryseobacterium sp.
GCCAGTCCAAAACTCAGCAATGTACCAATTAATACATATTCTGTAAGCTTTCTCTGTTTTGCCTGTGCAAGGTCGCTGAATCTGAAAACAGATTTGGCAGCCACCATGAAACCTACGCCTTCCCAGTGATTCACCATGATAAAAGTGAAGACCAGCAGACGTTCTAAAATTCCGATATATTTTCCGGCACTTGATAAAGATTCGGTTTGAATAGTGTTGGGGCCATCCGGAGCAGGCGTCCATGATGACAATAAGATTTTGATAAAAATAGAAGCAGGTGTTGTTAAAAACAGTGCCGCCATAATTACCTTTAAAAATTCCTGATTCTGTAAAAATCCAAAGCTGAATTCCTGGAAATAAAAAGAAACTCCGCCAATCACCAGAACATGCAGCAACTGATCTATGAAAAACCATCTTTTCTTAGTCTTTACATTCTGGAAACTAAGCTTGGCTGCATCAATAATAAAGTGAGTAATTCCCACCAGAACAGCCACCCACCAAAGTTGAAGATCCCAAAGAAAAACAAGACTTAAAATGGTGTGAATCAGAACATGAATGTATAAAAACTTACTTTTTAGTTTATAGTTTTCCTTATCTGCAACCCATGAATTTGGCTGAAGTATAAAATCTCCGAGTAGATGTGCCAATATGAGTTTGATGAAGATCATGCCTATAGTTCTGAGATTTTCTTTCTGAAATACTGATTGGTTTCCACGATGAGCTCATAGTTGGCTCGTTTCAGTCTCTGGCTTACCGAAGACTGTGAAATAGCGAATCTCTTAGCAAGATCTTCTTGTGTGATATCCTGATTCATGATCATTTCATGAATAATCTCTGCCGTTGCCATCGTCCAGTTATCAAAATCCTTGGACGACCATTTCAACAGAATATTAAGATCCCTGTCCACCGGATCACTGGAGGTTTTAATAGCAACCGTATGACCGTCGCTTTTAAGATCATTAAGCAGCCTTCCGGAATTAACGTAGGCTGTACCGTTAGATTCAGTGATTTTCTCCGAAGAGAAACTTTCCTCACCAATACCTATGGCCATTCTTACATCCAGATTTTCAACACTTTTAATAAGAGATTTTATGGCTAGAAAACGCCAGAAAACGTCATCAATTTTGCACTTGAACTGAAACTCATCTCCCCTGTAGATTTCCCATGTGTGAGGAGCGCTTCCCCATTTTTCGAGAAGATGTTTAAGTCTGGTAATCCAAACTTCAGTGTCCGCATGCTGTGAATTTATAATATCACCGGTAATGACCGCTATCATACTGCAAATATAAGCATAATTACTTATATATAAAAAATATAAGCAGAAACACTTATAGATATTCATTATTAGCGAATCAGCTTATATCAATGATGCAGTAAACATAAGGTTTTTAAGGCTTTATACAGAACTGCAAACTAAGAAAAAAGCAAAAAAAAGTTCAATCTTTTGTTATTGTGTAGATTTTAACTCTACTTTTTTATCTTTTTTATGGTAAGAAGCTGTTCCTGCTATCCGCTCATACTCCTCGCTCCATCGCTCTCCCGCACTCAAACCCATACACGCTCAAACCCAACTGCGGGGTAACCGCTGCTATCAGGGCTAGGACAGTCATTGCGAGCAAAGCGAAGCAACCTCTTAAATATTTCTACACCATATAAAAATAAACCTCACAGGTTTTTAAAACCTGTGAGGTTTGGCTGATAGTATTTAAATCTGATTTTATTTATTTTTTAATAAACTGTTGGCCTTTCTCATCAAGCTTTAAGAAATATATTCCTGTAGGAATTCCCATTACCGGAATACTTTTCTTATTTCTAAACGGATCTTTCTCCATATAAATCACTTTTCCTGAGAGATCTATAATCTGGGCTGTTTTTATATGGGTAACTTCTCCTTTCACATATAGATTATCGTAAACAGGATTCGGATATATTGTAAACTCATTATTAACAGTAATCAAATCTGCTGTAGATAATGTACCACCCAGGTTCTGGCAGTAATTGGACGGATAAGAATCCCATTCACTGATAGTAAATGTATTATTAGGCTGATTGATCGTATTCTTTCTATATAAAGATACATTTCCGTTGTTATTGGTTGTATATTTCACCCCTATAGCATCCACAGTCACTGTTTTATTATAAGCAAGCTCCACATAATTTCCCCCTGTAAAAGTGAGAGGATCAGAAGCCGTTACAAATCTTGCCTGAGCATTGGTGTAACATGATAAAGTAGATTTCGGATTCAGAATCACAAAGGTTTCATTATTGCCTACCTTACCTTCCAGCTCGTATGTGTCTCCACTGTAAATAGCTCCTGAAGAATTATTTTTAAACTGAATATTAATCCTGTAATTATTTAAATTAACTTCATGCCCTGTCTTGTTAACAATTTCCAGAGCGTTATTCTTAATGGTATTGGCAGCATCATTAGTTCCGGAAATATATTTGGTAATCATAAGATCCGGAGCATAAGAATCCGAAGCAATCGTTGAAGTTGTCACCGTGTTACTGAACGGAGATTCCAGATAGGCTTTATCAAAAGCTTTCAAAGTAAAGGTATAAGTCGTCGAAGGACTCAAATGATCTATACTTATGGAAGTCCCTTTTGTAACCGCAACAGGTGTTGTAGAACCATTCATATAAACCCTGTATCCTAAAACATCAGTATCGGGAGACGCTGTCCAGTTCAAATTCACAAAATAGGCATTCTGCTGGGTTGAAACCAGCGATCCCGGAGCTGCAGGAGCAATATTGTCGGGGGTTTCAGACCATATCATATCAATCCACTCAGCATGGTCAATGAATGGATTTCTGTTTTTCTGTATGGTATAGATCGTATTGTTCCGGTCAATTTCTCTCTGCGAAACAGGATCTGCTGCACTCCATTGTTTCAGCATAGCAATATAAGCAAGATCAACCGCTCTTTCTTCAGTTCCATCCAATGGACATTGATCAGTAGCTGGAGTAAGATTGGCCGAAGTGGTATAAGCTGTATTGAATGAACCTAATTTTCCTTCATATCTTACAGCAAAATATAATAAACTCCTTGCAATATCCCCTTTGAATTCATTAATAGGCTCATACACTCTTCCTGTATAAGGATAATTGGGAATGGCGGCATTCGATATCCTCGAGGTGTTGGTAAAAATATAATGATTCGTATTATTTCCTATTCCATAAGGATAATTGCTCCTCCGCTGATTGATATAGCCATCGACAGGAATAATAAAGTTCAGATCCGAATACATAGGATAATCGCTGATGGAGGAACTTGTACTGAATGTACTTTGCGGCATCATATGCTCCCGGTTGTACCCTTGACCTTCCGCACCTACACCTGCCACCAACTGATCTACAGTATACTCATAGGAATCAGGTCCAGAAGGAATTTCAGAATAGATATCCAGCAAATATTGAGTATTGGATGCATCGTGATCATAATATTTATCCAGATCAGTCTGCCCATATAACACTTTCAGATCGTCATAGTGCCAGTTGACCATCTTTTCCGAAATAATATCGTGGAGTTTTGATTTCAGAGCATATCCCGTCAGTCCGGAAG
>CBFQYI010000492.1:0-3542 GCA_965720825.1 uncultured Chryseobacterium sp.
TTCTTTATCCTTTTTTCCCGTAATGACAAGCACAGGAACTTTGATATCTTTTGTAATAGGAGCATAATCGACATAGTATTCCGGATAATCTTTAGGTTTTGAGATGACGGCCATTCCGAAGTCGATGATTCTTGGATGAAGAGAATCGATCTTATCCATCTCTTTTATCGTTTCAATATCTTCGGTAAGGAATTTATATCCGATTCTTTTCTTTCTTAAAGCGCTGCTGACTTTTGAAAGTTCTGAAGAAAGGCTGTCTTTAGGAATCACTCTGTTTTTTACTTCTAAAAGGCTGTTTCCGTATTCAATCTGTTCTTTGATAGATTCATCATTCAGGAAATGGAGTGTGACATTGGCAAGGATAAGCCCTTTGGTATGTTCGGGATATTTTTTTGCGTAGTTCATAGCTATAATTCCTCCAAAAGAATGAGCCAAAAGGAAGATCTTTTTCAATTTAAGATGTTGCCTCAGTTCTTCAATATCCTGAACCATTTTATCAAGATGGTAGTTTTCAGAAGTCCCGGATTCACCAGAACCACGCTGATCCATATAAATCATCTGCATATTTTTTTCCAGACTGTTTCCACCCATCAATCCAAAGGAAGGATATCCCTGTCCGGGACCTCCGGGAATATAAAAACATGCTTCTCCTTTTCCTGAGACTTTATATTTCATCTTTACATGATCAGAGGTTTCAAAAAAGGCTTCTGATGGATGATTTTGAGCTGAAATGAGTGTCAAGGAAACTGAAAAAAAGAGTAAGAGAGCAATTGTTTTCATATCATTATAACAATTGTAATGAGCTGTTTATTACTAGAATAACAAATTATCTTTCTATTAAAGCTTATTCTTTTTTTGAGAACATATTCTCATTAGCTTCAGTTTCAATATATCCGATAATTTTATTCCAATCTTGGCTTAAGAAAAACATTCCGTAATATTCTTTTCCAAGTACACTTATAAATCTTAGTTTATTCCCAGAATAATTTTTCAGATTGGAAACCAAGGTTTCCATCTGTTGTGATAATTCATAGTTTCCATTTTTATGAGCACTATATTTTCTGATGGTGTACACGCCAATCATATTTTCTCTCTCAAAATTATTGCTGTTGCTTATCTTAATTTTATATTCTGTAATATCATTAAGAAATTTTCTTTCTTTTTTAATTAAAGTAAATGCTTCTTCAATAGTTAACATGTCAATATTTTATTTCAAAGATCCCGGAAGAATTCTAACTTCATAGGGAATATTTTGCTTTCCCCAAGTGCAGAGCTGGTGCATCACTTTTGTCAATTCTGATCCGCTGGGTGTAATATGATATTCAACTTTTAAAGGAACTTCATTGAATATTTTCTTTGTGATCAGGTTCGATTTAACCAATTCATTGAGTACAGAAGATAATACATTATCTGAGATTCCAACCAACGTTTCTTTCAGTTGGGAGAATCGGGACACATCATGGGTGATTAATAATAAGACCTCTGCTACCCATCGTTTACCAATAATCTTTAGTACTTTATTCAGGGTACATCTGTCGTCCAGATAATGCTCATTTATTGCATTGGTAGAACTCAGCTTCTTTTTACTCATACTCATTTATTTATTAGTAGCTCACAATGGGCAGTAGGTGATTCCCAGTGATTTTTTCAGCATACATTTGTCTTATAAAATTACGGTTTTTAGTCTATAGTTTAATAATTTTAAAATAAGTAAAATGAAAGCATATCAGGTAAGTAAAGAGTACAGTATATCTTCTCTTGAGCTGGTGGATAAATCCTATCCAAAGCTTTTACCCAACGAAGTATTGGTGAAAATGAAAGCCAATTCTCTTAATTACAGAGATCTTATGGTCGTAACGGGCTATTCTTCGTGGAGGCCTCCCGTAGGAAGAATACCGGTTTCTGATGGGGTAGGTATCATTATTGAAAAAGGAAGTGAAGTCACAAATTTGAACTTAAATGATCGTGTTGCCGGATTATTTTTACCCAAATGGATCGATGGAAAACTGACAGATGAAAAAATAGGCGGTTCTCTTGGCGGGGCAAAAACAGATGGACAGCTTCAGGAATATGCCATATTTGATCAAAATGAAGTCATTAAAGTTCCTGATTTTTTAAGTGATGAAGAGGCTGCAACGTTACCTTGCGCCGGACTGACGGCGTGGCATGGCGTGATGGAAAAAGGTGATATTAAACCAGGGAGTACGGTTCTCATCCAAGGTACAGGAGGTGTTTCTCTATTTTCTGCTCAATTTGCTTTGATAGCAGGTGCAGAAGTGATTTTGTTATCAAGCAGTGATGAAAAATTGGCTTTGGCTAAAAAAATGGGAATTAACCACCTTATTAATTATCGTCAAATTCCCGATTGGGAAAAAAATATCATGGATATCACCAGTGGAAGAGGAGTAGACCATATTGTAGAAGTGGTAGGAGGAAGTAGTATAAACAGATCCATGAATGTAATTGCTCTTGATGGAACTATTGCTGTTATTGGTCTGATGGGTGGATTAAGCGCTGAGCTGGATACAGTGAAAATTATGTCCAGACAAATCAGGCTGCAAGGAATTGAAGTGGGTTCTAAAGAAATGTTTAGTCATATGAATGAAGCTTTGGTAGCACATCAGATACATCCTGTCATTGACAGTGTATATTCTTTTGAAGATGCTAAATCTGCTTTTTATCATTTGGAAAAAGGAGCAACAGGAAAGATTGTGATAAAATATTAGCTTTTACTTCGAAAAGGACTTGTTGACATCAACAAAAAATCACTGTTTTTACAGTGATTTTTTGTTTTTATTGAAGGATATGAGTTGAGCTCATTTCAGCTTTTCAAAGTTCTGCAATCTTTTCAAACAGCTTAGGATAAGTTATTACTAATCCCGTTTCATCAATTGAAATTTCTGCTTTAAAATCATTTTCTATATTTTCATACAAATATTTATTAACAGCGGTCCGGGTATATTGCTGCTGTACAGGTCTGATATGATGATTTAAAACATCAATATAGAGGACATTAATTTTCTGAGAATTGTTTCCTGAAAGTTTTAAATTGTTGATCGGTAAAGTGTTGGTAAATGGTGTCAGAGAAATATCTATAAATTTAAAATTATTGAATTCCGGGTTTATAACATTATTAATTTCCCATTGATCGTGGATTCTTTTTCCGGTAAGTGTTCTTTTTACCTTATTGATCTCCGATTCGATCAAAAAACCCTGGATGATCCAGTCTTTATCAATGCGAATTTTATAGTCTATACTATATATTTTATCTTCATGACAACCGATGATCTTTGATTCTACCGTATAATTTTTATCATCAGATTGTAAATTAAAATATTCAAGAGATTGATAAAATATTCCTTTCCAGATCAATGTTTTCATAATGATATTCTTTGATGTATTATTACGAGATGCAAGGTAATGAATGCTAAGGCTGATTACAAAAAAGAGCGGTAAAAACCGCCCTCAACAAAATTTTATCTAACAAATATTTTTTACATATAAACACATCCGCATCCTGTTTCCCATTCCTGGCACAGGCG
>CBFQYI010000493.1:0-3523 GCA_965720825.1 uncultured Chryseobacterium sp.
ATTAAATAAATTATACGCTAAAAACAGAATGGATGAATGTCAACAACCTTCAGCAGGACAGCTGATTTATTTAATAGACAAAAAACCACGAAACTAATTTAATTTTTTGTTGAGAGTCTACCGTTGACAGCTAAATGCCAACCAGCAACTGTCAACAGCAACTAAGTATATATGAAATATCAAAGAAGTTCGGCTTTATTTGATGAAGCCTACAAATACATTCCGGGAGGCGTAAACTCTCCGGTAAGAGCATTCAAATCCGTAGGAGGAGTGCCTGTTTTTATGAAATCGGCAAAAGGAGCTTACCTTACCGATGTAGATGACAATACTTACATCGATTATATCAACTCATGGGGCCCTGCCATTTTAGGACATACACATCCTGAAGTATTGGAAGAACTGAAAATACAGGCAGAGAAAGGATTCTCTTTCGGTGCACCTACAGAGTTGGAAACAGAAATTGCAAAATTCATCATTGAAAATGTTCCTAATATTGACCAGATCAGAATGGTTTCTTCAGGAACAGAAGCATGTATGAGCGCCATCAGACTGGCAAGAGGCTATACAGGAAGAGATAAAATTGTAAAATTTGAAGGCTGTTATCACGGACATTCAGATTCATTCCTGATCAAAGCAGGAAGTGGTGCGGCTACATTCGGAAACCCAAATTCTCCTGGAGTAACTGCCGGAACTGCAAAAGATACTTTGTTAGCCCGTTATAATGATTTCGAACAGGTGGAGGATTTATTCCGTCACAATCAGGGAGAAATTGCAGCGGTAATTATAGAGCCGGTTGCAGGAAATATGGGCTGCGTATTACCAGAAAATGATTTCTTACAGAATCTGAGAAAAATTTGTGATGAAAACGGAGCTTTATTAATCTTTGATGAAGTAATGACCGGTTTCAGATTAGCTTTCGGAGGAGCGCAGGAGCTTTTCAACGTAAAAGCAGATTTAGTGACTTACGGAAAAGTAATCGGTGGAGGTCTTCCGGTAGGAGCTTTCGCTGGTAGAAATGAAATCATGGATCACCTTGCCCCAAAAGGAGGAGTGTACCAGGCGGGAACATTAAGCGGAAATCCTCTGGCAATGAGAGCCGGATTAAAAACCCTTCAGCTTATTAAAAATGATCCTGAATTTTTCAACAGATTACATAAGACAACAGAAACATTGGATTTTGAAATCGGAAAAATTCTGAATGAAAAAGGAATTGCTCACAGAATCAACAGAAAAGGTTCAATGATGTCGGTATTCTTCCATATCAAAAGCGTTTCCAACTTTGATGAGGCGCAGGAAGCTAATCATTCATTGTTCAATAATTTCTTCCATCAAATGCTGCAAAATGGGGTATATCTTCCGCCAAGCGGTTATGAGACATACTTCATCAGTGATGCCATCAAGGATAAAGAAATTGATATGACATTGGAAGCTGTGAGAAAATTTGAATATTCAAATAAATAAAAATAAATGAAACCGGATTTTTTTAGATCCGGTTTTTTTATGCAAAAGAAGTTGATCTGACGAAGTTTGGATTGAAAAAAAATCAACGCAATTTCTGTCTCTCAGTAAGGGTCTCATCAGCATAAAAACAGCATAATCTGGATTACTACGGAATGACAAACTATGTGTATTATTTTTATACTAGTCGTAATTGCTAGTCTTAGTTTTATACAAAAAGTAAAGGCTGCCCCTTTGTCACTCCGTAAGAGTCTCAACAGCATAAAAACAGTATAATATAGATTCATACGGAATGACAAGCGTTGTGGATATCTTTCTTTATTGTAGTATTGAAAAGTAAATTAAATTAAGTAGATCATAAAGCATTCCCCCTAAGGAATCAACACAAAGCATAAATCATACAGATTTTGTAATAAACCATACACTTCGTTCAGAGTACTTCTTTTTAATTTTGTCTTAAATAGATTGGAAATGAAGACCTCAGACAATACCATCTCCCGTAAAGATTTTATCCGAAACTCAGCGTTGGCTGTAGCGGGACTCACTTTAATACCCAATATCATGACTGCATCACCTTTTCTGGATGAAAATAATAGTTTGGCAAAAGGAAAAATGAGCCTTAAAAATGTTCGTCTGGAAACAGGTTTTGAATACCAGGATTGGGAAGTGGCTTCTACCAAAACAGATCTGTTCTATGTAGAGGTTGAAAACGGAAAAATTACAAAGATTGCTCCGAACCAACCTAATGCTAAAGCAATAGATGCAAAGGGATTATTGATGCTTCCCGCATTTAAAGATATGCACATTCACCTTGATAAAACCTTTTATGGAGATCAATGGCAAGCCGTTAGAAAAAGAACAGGAGGCGTAAAAGGAATGATAGAACTGGAGCAGAAAATGCTTCCGGAGATGCTGAAGAATTCAACCTTCAAAGCAGAAAAACTGATCGAGCTATTGCAGTCTAAGGGAACTTCCTATGCAAGAAGCCACGTCAATATTGAACCGACTTCCAAACTTCAGTCTTTAAAAAATCTTCAGAAAGCTTTAGAAAACAAAAAGAAAGGCTTTGGAGCTGAATTGGTAGCCTTCCCACAGCATGGAGTTTTTTATACAGATTCTGTGCCTTATCTGAAAGAAGCAGCAAAGATGGACATCGATTTTATCGGTGGAGTAGACCCGTTCAACATCGATGGAGATATTGAAAAAGTAGTGGATTTCACTGTTCAGCTTGCTTTGGATAATAAAAAAGGAATAGATATCCACCTGCATGAAACCGGTGATTCCGGATTGAAAACGGTAGAATATCTGATTAAAAAAGTGAATGAAAATACTGCTTTGAAAGGAAAAACCTATGTAAGCCACTGTTTTGTTCTTGGAAAATTAGAAGCTGTGAAACAGGAGGAGATCGCAGAAAAATTGGGCGACGCACAGATTGGAATTGTTTCCACAATCCCTTTCGGCAGAATGATCATGCCTATTCCAACGCTTTACAAACATAACGTAACTGTTCTTACCGGGAATGACAGCATTGTAGATCACTGGAATACTTTCGGAACAGGAAGTGTGCTTCAGAAAGCCAATTTAATGGCTCAGCTGTATGGATATTCAACAGAGTTTTTATTATCAAGAAGTTTAAAACTGGCAACAGGAAATATTCTTCCGTTAGATGATAAAGGCATTCAGCAATGGCCGAAATCCGGAGATAAAGCAGACTTTGTTCTGATTAATGCAAGCTGTTCTGCAGAAGCTGTATCAAGAATTTCAGATGTGGAATCCTTAGTACATGATGGAAACGTTGTTTTTTAATTTAAAATAAAAAAGGATTAAATAAATTAATATATAATCTAGTTGTGTTTTTTCGACCACAAAGGGTATGAAAGCTTTACGCGGGAAAGCCTACGAATCTGTTAAGATTTCGGAGACCATCACTGAATGAAGAGGGAAACTGAAGATAGAGTGATGTAAATAAAGCTTTTGTTCCTTTTGTGGTTGTTTTAGTTTTTTCTCTCATAAATTTTAGTAATTTTAGGAGAAAATCAGGCAGAGTGAGCAGCCATACGGATCA
>CBFQYI010000494.1:0-3522 GCA_965720825.1 uncultured Chryseobacterium sp.
AGATCCAGCCTTTTAAAATCTACCACACCACTTTGCTGAGTACCCAATATATCTCCGGGTCCGCGAAGTTGCATATCCACCTCAGAAATTTTAAAACCGTCATTGGTTTCTGTCATTGTTTTAATACGTGTTCTGCTTTCTTTTGACAATTTATCGGAAGTCATCAGGATACAGTAACTCTGTTCAGCACCTCTTCCCACGCGTCCTCTGAGCTGGTGAAGCTGTGATAGTCCGAACCTTTCTGAGCTTTCAATCACCATTACCGAAGCATTCGGAACGTTTACCCCAACTTCAATTACCGTTGTTGCAACCATTATTTCAGCTTTTCCTGAAGCAAAATAAGCCATGGCAGCATCTTTTTCATCCGGTTTCATTTTTCCGTGAAGCATGGTCACATTGTATTCTGAGAAAAAATCCATCACATGCTCCAAACCTTCCATCAGGTTTTTATAATCCAGCGTTTCCGATTCTTCAATGAGAGGATATACAAAATAAATCTGTCTGCCTTTTTTGATTTCATCTTTACAGAAGTTATACACATACAATCTGTCTTTTTCCCGGCGGTGAGCGGTAATAATAGGTTTTCTTCCCACTGGCATCTCATCTATCACGGAAACATCCAGATCAGAATAAAAACTCATGGCCAGAGTTCTTGGGATGGGAGTGGCAGTCATCACCAGAATATGGGGCGGAATTTTATTTTTAGCCCATAGTTTAGCCCTTTGAGCAACTCCGAATCTATGCTGTTCATCAATAATGGCTAATCCCAGATTTTTAAATTTAACCTTGTCTTCTAAAACGGCGTGAGTTCCTACCAAAATAGAAAGTGTACCATTTTCCAGTTCTTCGTGGATAATTCTTCTTTCTGCTGCTTTAGTTGAACCTGTAAGAAGGCGGATATTGATTCCTGTTTTTTCCAACAGTTCTTTGATACCATTGTAATGCTGTTGGGCAAGAATTTCTGTAGGAGCCATCAAGCAGCTCTGAAAACCATTATCCATGGCGATAAGCATGGTAAGAAGGGCAACCATTGTTTTCCCTGATCCTACATCTCCCTGTAAAAGTCTGTTCATCTGAATCGGCCTTTTCATATCCATTCTTATTTCCTTCAAAACCCTTTTCTGTGCATTGGTAAGCTCAAAAGGAAGGTGTTTTTCATAAAAATCATTGAAGTGATCTCCAATAATCGGGAAAGGATTACCATGAGACTGTGTTTTATGATGAAGTTTCTTTAAGCCATATCCTAACTGAAAGAAAAATGATTCTTCAAATTTCAATCTGTAATCTGCTTTATCAAAATGTCCCTGATCTTTTGGAAAGTGAACATTCAGAAAAGCATGTTGTCTTGACATGAACTTGAATGTCTTCATCAGATATTCCGGGAAATTTTCTTCAATAAGACTTGGAATCTCTTTGCAGATATTTCTTAAAGCATTCTGGAAAAACCTTTGATTTAATCCTCTTTTGGTTAGTTTTTCAGAACTCGGATAAATGGGTTTAAGACGCGTGTCTCCTTCTTTTTTCTCTTCTGCTTCAATTTCCGGATGCGGCATAGAAAACTGGCGGTTGAAAACATTGATCTTTCCAAAAATATAAACTTCCTTGTTGATCGGAAGCTGTTCTTTCAACCACTTGGAATATTGAAACCAAACCAGATCTATACTACCTGTTTCATCATTGAACTTTGCAGATAATCGTTTGGTTTTGCCGGTCTGAATTTCCTGTACCTGAGTAATTCTTCCCCTCAATTGTATTTCTTGGCTGGTTTCTTCTTTGAGTTGAGAAACGGTATAGATTTTACTTTTGTCCAGATAACGGATAGGGTAGAAATTCAACATATCTTCTACAGTAGATAAACCCAACACACTTTTGATGAGTTTGGCTCTTTCCGGACCTATTCCTTTTACATATTCTATGGAGGTTTCGAGATTCATTTTCAGATTTCAGGATACTAATTTTCGAATTTTCTGATCCTTATTTCGGATAATAGAAATAAAGGTTCGAATTTCGGTAAAATAAAAAAGACTTCCAAAAAATAGGAAGCCTCTATAGTGAATTTTTAGAATTGAGACAGAAAATCCGGTTTCAAAGTTCTCAATTAATCTTTTATTTTAGATTTGAATTTTTTCTGGTAATCCTCCCATTGTTCTCTGGTCTTAATCTTTTTAAACAAATCTTTTGAGATCAATTCCAGGTAAGGTTCCAGTTCTTTGGCAGACAATTCTCCCTGAAGAATGGTGATAGGGTCGCCATGTTCATCCAGAAATACGGTACTTGGAACAGCTCCTACATTCATATACTGTGTAAACTCATGCAGAGAATTCTTTCCCTTTTTATGTTCAGAATTAGGATTTGAAAATGTTCTTCCAAAGATTTCAATGCTCTTTTTTTCTTCTGCATTAAACTTTACAGGATAATAATTTTCATTTAAAATCTGAGCAATTACAGGATGTCCATATGTTTTTTTATCCATGATTTTACATGGACCACACCAGTCTGCATAAAAATCAACTAATATTTTTTTTGGACTTTCCTTTTGGGCTTTTAAAGCTTCCTCAATGGTCATCCACTTTACCTGGGCAAAACTAAAATTTAATAAAAATAAGAGTAGTATGCTTAAAATTTTCTTCATATTGTGATATTTGGATAAAAATAAGCATAATTACTTATTTTTTATTTTACATCTTGCATTAATTTTTTCACGTACGGAGATATCAAAATTAATACCACTCCGGCAATTACCGCGTATAAACCCAATTGTTTATATCCATCAGTATAAGTGATCAATTCATCATAGTTGGTAGAACCTTCTTTGGCTGTGGCAAGACTTGCTCCGATAATCCCGGCAACATACTGTCCATAAGCAGAAGCAAGGAACCACATTCCCATCATCATTCCCTGAAGATTCTTGGTAGAAAGCTTGGTCATAATGGATAATCCAATAGGAGAGAGGCATAATTCCCCAAGGGTAATAATAAGCAGTGCCAGTGTGAAGAAATTCAGTGAAGTGATTCCCTGAAGGTCTGCAAACAGACGCGTTGCAAACAAAACATAATATCCTAATCCTAAGAAAATAAATCCTAATCCGAATTTGATAATTGTGTTGGGTTCAATTTTTCTTTTATTCAGCCAGATCCAAAGAAGTCCGATCAATGGAGCAAGGAAAATAATGAAGAATGCTCCTCCTGAGTTATTTACACCATTTGGGTCTAATCCCAGAAGGTCTTTATTCAGGTTTTTAGCGGCGAAAATACTTAAAGAACCTCCACTTTGCTCATAGATTCCCCAGAATATGATTGAAAATATAATGAACACCAAAGCTGCCCAAAGTTTTTTGCGCTCAGAAGCGGTTACTTTAGACATTTCATAGAATAAGTAGATTAAGGTTAATGGCCCGATGGTCCACATGAAATAATCTGTATATTCTGTCTTGGCTACCATGGTCATGATGATAGGAACGAAAATCAAAGACAAAACATATACTCCGTATTCTTTCCATTTTGGTATTGGAGCTGTTTTTTC
>CBFQYI010000495.1:0-3512 GCA_965720825.1 uncultured Chryseobacterium sp.
ATACCGTATCTCTGGAGAAGCGGAGTTCCTGTGAAGGACTGTCAAACGTTATGTCATCTTTATTACATGATACTGCTACAAGTAACATCCAGAAGGAAAAAGCCAGTAATAATTTGAATTTCATTGAAATTAAAGTTTAAGTAAGTTCCAAATTTAACGAAAATACTTTAAATTTCTTATCTATAAAAAAATATTGAATTCAGTATTTGGAATTTTAAAAAAATGTTGTATTTTTGCAACCTAAAATTTAGCAGAGAAATATCCATTACTATTTCGAAAGCAAACTTAATTTTTTTAAAAATAGTATTATGAAAAACGGAATCCACCCAGAAAATTATAGACTTGTTGTTTTCAAAGATATGAGTAACGACGAGGTGTTTCTTTGCAAGTCTACTGCAGAAACAAAAGACACTATTGAGTACGAAGGACAAGAGTATCCTCTAATCAAAATGGAAATCTCTTCAACTTCTCACCCTTTCTACACTGGTAAAGTAAAACTAGTTGACACTGCAGGTAGAGTTGATAAGTTCATGAACAAGTATAAAAAATTCGCTAAGTAATTTTTATACATTTAAAATATTAAAGTCTTCCAATTTTTGGGAGACTTTTTTTATTGTAAATTTGTTGATCTTGAACTTTAAACCTTAAACTTAAAAACTGAATGATGCAATTGGTATTTTCAGACGCACAATATTGGGAAGACTTTCTTCCGCTTACTTTTACACGCCCGGTTGCAGCAATGCGATGCGGAATTCTTACCTTCTCCGAAAGATGGCAGAAAATCCTTGAAAATCCTGAGGTAACTTACTTCACAGAAATGTATCTTCAGGATAAATTTAAAAGCCCGGAGGAAAAAGAAAGTCTTTTTTTAGTTCCTAATTTCCTTCCTACAGAAACTGTAATTCAACAGATTAAAGATCTTAAGCAAGGAGAAGCACTGGTTTATGAAGATGAATTGATCGCGGCTAAAATCAATATGAAAGGTTTTTCTCTTAATCAGATTGAAAAAATGACTGATATTAAGGAAGATCTTATTTTCTTCAAAAGACCGAAAGATCTGTTTTCTTATAACCATCATGCGATTGATTTTGATTTTGAATTACTGACTAAAGGAAGAACTTCACAGGAACTATCTTCTACGAATGGATTCTTAGGCGATAAAAAAGACCTGTTCATTGAAGAAGGAGCCGAAATTGAATTTTCTACTCTGAATACTAAAACCGGTAAAATTTATATCGGAAAAAATGCTGAGGTAATGGAAGGGTGTCATCTGCGTGGACCTATTACATTAGGAGAAAATTCCAAATTTAATCTTGGATCTAAAATTTACGGAGCTACCACTATCGGCCCTCACTGTAAAGTAGGTGGAGAAGTGAATAATATTATTATATTCGGCTACTCCAGTAAAGGCCACGAAGGTTTTGTAGGAAATTCTGTGATTGGGGAATGGTGTAATTTCGGAGCGGATACCAATTCTTCCAACATGAAAAATAATTATGGTAGTGTAAAATTCTGGAATTACAGAACAAAATCATTCGAAGATACAGGATTACAGTTTGCAGGTCTAATTATGGGAGATCATTCCAAAACAGCCATCAATACCCAATTGAATACAGGAACGGTAATTGGCGTTGCTTCCAATATCTTCAAACCAGGTTTTCCACCTAACCTTGTAGAAAATTTTTCATGGGGCGGGTTGAAAGACGATGAAAGGTTCAAACTTGATAAAGTATATGAAGTGGCAGAAAGAGCCATGGCGAGAAGAAAAGTGGCTTTAACAGAAGAGGATAAAGCGATTCTGAAACATATTTTTGATACATATTAATAGAGAAACCTCAGAAATTTTCTGAGGTTTTATTTTGAACATAATAGGTAATAATCTGGTGGTGGATTTTCAACAACTGCTATGATTCCAATTATAATCCTTTTTCCCTATAAAAGTTAACCGTGTTTTTTACAAGATTTAATTTAACAATTCCACTCCGTATACCCATAAAAATATTTTCTTCATCGAATACCACTACAGAGTGTGGATACAGTCCCCACCAAAACTGTTTTCTGAAAAGGAGTGTCGCTTTTTGATCTACGACTTTATAAAAGCCATGGAAAGAAGCAATATAAATACTGTCATTAAATACAGTTAAAGCTTCTAAGGCGTCCCCGAAGGATTCGATCCTATGATAGGTGAGAACTGAATCTTTTTTTAATTCATATAAACTTCCCCATATGCCTGACCCTTCAGTGAAATAGATTTTATTTTGGAATCTGAAAATATCAACAACATTTCCAAATTTTATTTCAATTTTTTCTTTGGTTTCTTTTGGCTGAAAGTATAATGCTCCTCCAAATTCTCCTTTATTTTCTCCAATCAATTTTCCATTTTCGATTTCCAATTCAGAATTCTTTTTATAATAACTGGTTTTTTCTACAATCAATCTGCCACTATCTTTTTTGACAGCATAACAGTCTTTTGAATGATTGAGAACAAACCATTCCTGAGATTCTACCTTTGGAATAGAATGCTCAATGAAATTCTCTGGAACTTTTATTTCTTGTCCTCTACAATAAAAATAAAAACAAAGTATGATTATTATAAGCCTTTTCTTTTCCATCATTAATCTATTAAGATTATAACTAGTAAATTATTGCTTAGTGAAAATTAAATCCTTTGTTTCAGGAAGGTAAATTTTTATATCTGTTCCCGGGGGACACTTGCTGTCATCAAGAATACTATCATTAGGACGATATTCCCATGATATTTGAGTAGGATTTATTTTTTTTAAATAAATATCACCCCATCCAACTCCACAATTAGTACCACCATAATATAGTAATAGCATATTATTTGGTTCTATCCAACGACTATATATAGTATGTTTTAATTGGTTTGGAGAGAATTTCATATTCTTCGTATCTTGAAGTATTACTCCCGAAGTATTCTTTATAATAAACTTTACAGATAGCAAATCTTTATAATATTTATATTTACTAACTTCAAAAAGTACATGAGTCTGTTTGCTTATGTATAATGTAACTTGTTTATCTTGAAAATTAGCTGTATAATTTCCAATAAATGAATCTAATTCGTTATTAGTATCTTTCAAATATGAATAATTAGGTACTTCCGAATAATCAGTTTTTAAAGGGTATTCTTGTGCTTTAAACGAAGATGAAATAATTAACAAAAATAAGTACGTTATATTTTTCATATTTTTTCTAAGTTTTAGAAAATTTGAAAATAAAATGATTGGCTTACCTGTTTACGGCGGAATAAATCATTTTGGATAGTATAAGTTATTGTTTAGTAAAAATCAAATCTTTTGTTACAGGTAGATAAACGGTCTTGTCAGTGCTTGGTGGGCATGTTGCTGAGTCAATGAGCGAACTATTTGGGCGATAATCCCATGACATTTGAGTTGTATTAAGTTTTTTTAATATTATTTTACCCCATCCTATGCCACAATTAGTACCATCATAACCTAAGACTATATCAACTAGAGTTGGTCTAGTTA
>CBFQYI010000496.1:0-3501 GCA_965720825.1 uncultured Chryseobacterium sp.
AAGGTTATTCTTAAAATTAAGTCTTTTTGATTTATTACAAACTTACCACGCAAAGGTTTGATCTATATGCTGTAATATTTTAAGAGAGCAAAGGGCGGAATCAATTTCATTGATTTGTTCTAAGCAAACGCTTCACTTACCACAAAGCTCCATCAGCGATGCTCCCTTATAATCAACTCTCGAATCATATATTCTTTGCACTTAAATAAATGAAGGATCAGAAAATAAAAAAGAGGTCATTCCGTAGAACAACCTCCTGAATTTTTATGCTTAAAAAAATTATTCAGCAATTTTACCTTGCAGCTGAAGTGCTCCGGTTACCTTCATTCCCTTTGTAAGCGTTTCCATTCTCATATTCTCTTTGTTTACAAAAGCATCAATGGTGAAGAAATCCACATTTTCTTCATTCGTGATCAACTTCAGTTTCAAGATATATCCTTTAACGCTTCCGTCTTCAAGCAATTCTGTTTCCCTAAAATCTACAACCTGTCCAATAAAGTCAAAACATGCATAATTAGGAAGATCCTGGCTTGGTGCATAGGTTGTGAAATCCTCACTCATTTTAGTACCATCCGGTAGATCAGTATTTGTGTGAACATCAAGAATGAACACAATTCCGCTGACATTTACTTTCAGATGAGGTTGGGTCATGTATGTATTTTTGTTTTCAGCATAATCTGTCGCAAAGAACCAAACCCCAAAAGTTTCTCTGGCAGGTCCTGCTACAATCGCCTGTAAATTCAGTGCATTTTCCCATTCCCTGATTGATCTTGTTTCAAAATCCAATGTATAATCCGTTGTTACTTCCGGAATGATAATGCTTAATTCCTCCGTTAGAGTAGTTTTAAATGTTACCCCATCAAATTCTGTTTTACTCTTAATATCAACTGATGGATCAGAAGATTCAGACTGTGTAAGAATAGCATTAAGATACTGACCGTAATCTTTAGTCTGGAAATTCTGATGACCAAAAATTCCACTCCATGTATTCATCATGTTGTGAACGTTCGATTTCCTGATGATGATTCCTGCTTCATTCGTCATTTCAGGAGCTGCGATTCCTTCTGTATTCTGGAAATAATTTTGTCCCTCAATCAACTGATGATTCATGATTGCATTATTTTCTTCATGAGAAAACTCTGCAAAACCTTTGTAAGTAATATTTTGGTTTTCAAAAATATAAGGCAACCCTGTTTTCTTCTTTTCATCACCAGCAAAGTGATAAGCAAGTGAAATCCCCTTGAATTCTCCTTCCTGAATTGCGGGAGTGTGATTACCGTTATGATCAAACTGAGAATGATACAGGATCACATAAGATTTAATCTTACCTTCCTGAAGCTCACTTTCGAACTTTTCTTCCATTTGTGCAATCGCCTGTTGTGGAGAAAGTGCATAAGCATCTTCAGTTACCATATACGCAAAACCTTCTACCTCGCCATTTTCTTTTTCAAAAGCAGAAAGAGGCGTATACTCTCCTCTTAACTGAAGGGCAATAGAATACACGATATAATCATTATAAATCCTGATTTTTTCATATTCTGCATTTACTTTCGGCTCTTCTACCGGCTGCGAAGGGATTTCCGGTATTGTTTCCACAACTTCTTCCACCATTTCCTCTACTACTTTTTCTTCCGGAATTTCCATTTCCTGAACCGGAGTACTTACATTTTCCTGACTGTTATTTTTCTTCTTAAAAAAATCAAAGATTCCCATACTGTTATTTATAATTGGCGGTAAATATAATAAAAGTGCTCAACAGACCAACATAAAAAAAATGCCATTGTGTCAGTTTCTTTTTCATTGCTTTGATAATAAAAAATTCCGGCGGAGCCAAAGGCTCCGCCGGAATTTTATTAATTAGGCTTATCATCTGTCAGCTCAAATCCCCAATCTTTTCCTTTTTGGGTCGCCGGGATTCCTTTTGTCATCCAGACCGGAGCTTTAGCATCTTTAAGATAGTAATCAAAAAACTGCTGTTCGCGGATTTGAATATCTTTCCTGTTCTGACGTTTAATAAGGTTATGATCATCACCATTATAATTCAGAAGCCATACTGGTTTTCCGAGACGTCGTAATGCGGTAAACATTTCGATTCCCTGATACCAAGGCACTGCTCCATCTTTATCATTACTCATAATAACTACCGGAGTTTGTACTTTATCAATGGTAAAAAGCGGTGAGTTCTTAATATAAAGATCCGGTGCATCCCAGAGATTCTTTCCTAGTCTGCTCTGCGATTTTTCATACTGGAATTGTCTGTTCATTCCGGAAGTCCATCGGATTCCTCCATAGGCAGAAGTCATGTTAACAACAGGAGCACCACTCCATGCAGCCGCATACATATTGGTATGAGCAATAAGATAGGCTACCTGATAACCTCCCCAGCTTTGTCCCTGAATTCCTATTTTACTACCATCTACCCAGGAATTTTGCTTTAGTTTTTCAACTCCTGAATTAATGTATTCCATGGCAGATTCTCCCGGGAAACCATCTGTATATGAAATATCAGGTGTGAAAACCAGATATCCATTACTCACAAAATAAGAAATATTTAATCTTGAAGGTGTTGGAGCTGGCGCAACATAACGGTTCAGATTATCCGAAAGCTTTTCGTAGAAATAAACAATCATCGGATATTTTTTATTTGGATTAAAATCTTCCGGTTTGTATAAAACTCCTGTGGAAGTATTTCCTTTTGGTGTTGTCCAATTTACCAATTCGTCTGTTCCCCAGTTATATTGATTTTGCTGTGGATTGGTATTGCTCAGTTTTTGTTGTTCTGAGAAATCAGATGTTGCAAAAATATTGGGAGAATCTGTGTACGATTCTTTTACCAAAATATATTCCTCAGCATTTTTTGCTTTTTGCAAAGTTCTGTATCCCCACATATTTTCCATCTGAATTTTTACAGGATCAGAATTCTTCTGAATGGATGTTTTAAAAATACCATTCGCCTTGGTTGTATTATCAAACGCTGATAAATAAATAGTCGATTTTCGGTTTAAGCTTTTAATATCTTTATCCAAATCGTAAGTATCAAATGTTATTTTATTCTTACGTCCGAATCCATTGGTGATATTTCTTGGTTTTTTAGAACCATCCAGAAAAAATTCCCAAAGATCATACCGGTCTCTGATAATCACCGATTCGTCATTATCTGTCCAGGATGCAACACCATAAGAATTGGGAAAATCCGGCATATCAAATTCTTCATCTACAAAAGAAACAGGCAAGCCTGTATTTAATGGAAAGGTTTGTTTGGTTTTCACATTATAGCTCAGCCACTTTCCTTTTTCTCTGTCAAAGATCACAACAAATTTTCCCAGCGGAGATACAGCTGCTGCTCCATTCAGGTTTTGAATAATTTCGGTTCTGTCTCCCGTTTTATTATCGATCAGAAAATACGTTTTCTTTGTTGCCCCTTCCCATTGTGAAGAAATCCGGTTGTTGATACTGGTAATTCCCAATGCAAATTCTGCATTTCCTTCATTGACTAATCGT
>CBFQYI010000497.1:0-3500 GCA_965720825.1 uncultured Chryseobacterium sp.
TCTAAAAATAGCATGCTATTTTATTGCACCCGGTTTTCCTAAAATTCTTCGGAGATAGCCCAGCTGTCCGCTGTGATAGATTTCATGAAGGCTTAGGGTTGATATATCTTTAATCATTTCAGCCTGAAAGCTTTCAAGAGTACTGAGCTTTGCTTCCAACTTATCCTGAGATTGTTTCAGATAGGATTTTAAATCTTCAAAATTGACCAATTCATCTTTTCGATCTAAAGGTATTTCCCCTCTGTTGTAACAAGAAAATTTTTCACTGTCCCAGACAGATTCTTCTCCCAGAATATTCAGTAAAGGATTTCTGATTTGGATCAAATGCCCAAGAATCCAGTTCATACAATTGGCTTCACCATTAGGAAAAACCATTGATTCTTCGTGGGTAATGCCGTCAATATTCATCGTAATCACATAGTAGTTACTGGCTACCTGATTTTTGATGATTTCTATATCGTTTGACTGTGTTTCCATTGGAGGTATACTTTTGATTGTTAATAAGTTATTCGAGAGGGATCTGAGAGACATCTCCATGCATTACTTCCCACTGATGGCCATTGATATCTGCAAAACTGCTTTGATACATCCATCCGTAATCTACGGGTTCACTGTATTTTGAACCTCCGTTTTCAATAGCTGTTTTTACCATACTATCTACTTCTTCCCGGCTGTTTGCCCCGATGGCAAGGAGCACCTGAGTAGTATCTCCTTTCGCAAAAGGTCTGTTGGTAAAGGTTTGGAAAAACTCTTCTTTGAGAAACATTGTATAGATGTGATTTTCTTTCATGACTACACATATTGCCTTCTCATCTGAAAACTGTTCATTAATAGAAAAGCCAAGTTTCGTCCAGAATTCTCTGGTTTTTTGAACGTCTTTTACGGGTAAATTGACGTAAATATCGGCAATGTTCATTTTGTAATTTTTAGTGGTGATTGTTATCAAAAATTACCAGGATATGGTAAGAATCTGCTTGCCATAGGGCAAGATTTGTTTTTTATTTGGATTTAAATTATTCGGTCGGCATTTGAGACATATCGGCAAAAGTGATATTCCAGCCGTGCCCATCCGGATCCCAGAAAGAATTCTGATACATCCATCCGTAATCCTGAGGCTCTTCATGTTGCCATGCACCGTTTTCTACAGCAGTATTCACTATTGTATCTACTTCTTCACGACTATTTAATCCTACCGCCACAAGAACCTGACTGGTATTTTCTTTGGCAACAGGTTTATTGGTGAAGGTCATAAAATAATCTTCCTGCAGAAACATCACATAGATGGTATCATTCAAAACAACACAGGTTGCTTTATCATCAGAGAATTGTTCATTGATAGAAAAACCTACCTTAGTCCAGAATTCTTTTGTTTTCTGCACATCTTTCACCGGAAGGTTTACATAAATTTGGTTGACTTTCATTTTTTGTAATTTTAGTGTTAAACTGTAATCCAAAATTACCAAGGTATGATGAGAAACTGCTTGCCATAGGACAAGATTTAATTTTTCTTAGGATGGGAAACGATTTCCTTACGGATACGACTCAACGAAGTGTCTGTAACTCCCAGATAGGAAGCAATTTGTTTCAAGGGTGCAAATTGAATGACTTTAGATTTCTGCTCCAGCAGATTAAGATATCTTCTGGTTGCCGAAAGGGTAAACATTTCTACAGATCTCTGTTTGTAGGCAAAAAGCTCCTGAGACATCCACGATCTTCCCCATTCCCTGAGGTTTGGGATTTTATGGAATAGCTCCTGGAAAGTGTCATAATCCAGCCTCCAGCATTCACAGTCTGTAATACAAACGATATTTTCCTGAGATGGAACTCGTTGAAACATCGATAAAACCTCAATAATCACTTCATTTTCTACGAAAAAATGAGTGGTTACTTCATTTCCATTGAAATCATTCACATAGGAACGCGCCAATCCGCTTTCAAGAATATAATATTCATTGGCCGTTTTTCCTTCTTCAAGAATGAAATCACCTTTCTGGAAAGATGTTTTTTCATGAGCCTGGAATATTTCAGCAAGCTCTTGAGGGAAAAAGAAAGGGAAATCATAGCAGGTTTCTAAAGCTTTATTGGTCATTTGGTGTCAATTTTTTAAGTCTTTAAAAGTAAAATTTTTAATTGAATTAAAAGCAAAAAAAACATTAAACAAAGAATGTAATATCTTTATAAAAAGCCATGTATTACACTATAATAAATACTATTTTAAAAACTACAATATTAAACAGTCATTTAAACCACCCCCGTCAAAAATTCTTTGAATTTTCGCCACCCCTCCGGAGGATGGGAATGGTAAAACATTTATTTGAGGTAATAGAATTATAAGACTTTTCCTTTAAAATAAAGAAAGCTGGATCGCTTTTGGAGGATTGGGTTTCTGAGCATCTCCAAATACGGTTTTTCCACCAAACCGCCATGAATTTTGTCTTTCTTCTTCAATAACCTGCTGGATATCAAAATCCGGTGTAAAGTCTTTTTCTGCTTCAGTGACAATCTTATGAAGTTTATTTAAAGAATTCAGCTTATCAGAATTTCCCAGCTTGGACTTTTCAATTCCTTTTCTGAGAATACTGATACTTTCGTCATACGTATTAATCGGAACAGGGAAAGGATGTCCGTCTTTACCGCCATGAGCAAAGGAAAACCTTGCCGGATCAGCAAATCTTGACGGTGCACCATGAATCACTTCACTTACCAAAGCCAATGACTGCATGGTTCTTGGCCCTACGCCTTCAAGCATCAGCAAGTCTTCAAAATTCTGAGGCTGCTGTTCTCTGGTAACGTATAAAAGCGCTCCCAATCGTTTCAAATCAACATCAGAAGCCTGAACATCATGGTGGGCAGGAAGAATCAGTCTTGCAAAATCTTTCATAACCTCAGCCGAATCGGTATGGGAAATATCCAGAATTCCTTTTCTGTTTTCCGAAGCTTCAGTATCGGTAAGGTTAAGAATTCGACCTCTTGAAATACCATTGATTCCTGTGTGAGGCTTTTCTACAAATGAGGTGATGTTTTCGGAATGCCAGTGATATCTTCTTGCTGTTCCATCAGATTCATGCATTCCCTGTTGAATAACGCTCCAGTTTCCATTATCTGAAAGAATGAAATTATGCAAATACAATTGATACCCATCCTGAATGGCTGTATTATCTACTTTTGCAGAAAGTTTACTCGCTCTTACCAGATCTGTTCCGTTCAGTCCGGTTTTATCTGCAATTCTGATGAGTTCTGACGGAGTTTCTCTGGAGAATTTACCTTTCCCGCCACAGATATAAAGTCCCAGAGATTGAGAATTAGGATTAATAGAACGTTTCAAAGCGCCCATAACGGAAGTGGTAATTCCTGAAGAATGCCAGTCCATTCCCATCACTGCACCAAAACTCTGAAACCAGAACGGATCTGCCAGTCGACGCAAAACCTCATCTTTACCGTAATCCATCAGAATGACTTCAACAATGGACAGTCCCAGGACAGACATGCGCTCATACAGC
>CBFQYI010000498.1:0-3497 GCA_965720825.1 uncultured Chryseobacterium sp.
AGGTAGAAATTAATCTAGTTTAATTTCGTACATTTTGATACAGTTTTTTTATTTTGACAGCTATTTTTGTCTTCCCTTTACCCCACTCATAACACTGTTTTCAACATCCGTATCTGCTTTCTCTTCCAAACTAACACAGTTACCTAATTTTTTTATGGTTGTAAAAAAATATAAAATGCTAAAAAGAATGATCGAAAATAATAGAGGTTGGAAAGCGGAGATCCAGCATGATGAAAGAGTTCCGCAGGAATGAAAATAGAAAACCCTAAACAATTAAAAAAAGATGCTGTTTTCAGATAACTCAAAACGGCTTCTAAAAATAAATAGCTACTGATCAGATAAAAAATCAGAGCAGAAATAATCTGCTCTGATTGTATTTTTTACTTACTGATAAATGCCTTCTAAAAACAGCATATACCTTCCGGGCTGAAATTCTCCATATGAAAACAGATAGATTACTTTAGCGTTGTATAATCATTTTTGTTTAATGATTCTTCAAAATTGATTGTTTTAATCAATATTGAAAGGCGCCATATCTGATTTTGCACCAAGATATTCTATTTGAAAATAATAGGTTTCATCTTGTTTTACATTAAAATTGGCTCCTTTAAAATCGATAAACAAGTCATTCTCTATTTCTTCAAGTTTCGCTTTTAACAGAAGCTGAGCAAATTTTCCTGGTTCAATTGAAGTTAGATTGGTAACATCATTTATAGGAGTCATATAGTTGATTCCTTTATGTAATCTATCCTTGTTTTTATCATATAAATGAACTGATTCTCTTACAAGCCCACCCGTATTATTAGACAAGTTTAATTTTAATGTCTCTTCGGATATATTGAATATATTCACATAGAATATGAATGATTCTCCATCCTTTTCTACTTCTGCATTTATTTTAATCATATTGATTTTTAATTACTAATTCTATAGGATATTCTTATCTCCATGAATTCATTTTGTAATTTGAAAAGTTAATTTTCATATCCTCTATCCTGTCTTCAAGAGCATTAATACCTGTCTTCAAATACATTTCTTTTTCAGATTCATCCAGAATATAAATGATATCAAATCCTGGGCTGGGATTGGGAATAGGAACAGATAATTCAATATTGCTGTCTTCTTCAAAAACATAATATTCCCAATCTTTCTTTTCTAATAGTTTCTTTTTATTCATATTTTTAATCAATTTTTGGTAGAGATTTAGGTGATATTGCCTCGACTGGAACGGCTATTTTTTCCCAAGTACCCGATTCCATATTATCAATAATTAATGTTTGTTTTTTACCTCCAGTAGTTTCATAAAAATCGCCAGGATTTGATTTGGCAGATTGTTTGGTTTGTGCAATTATTGATTCAAATCCTGAAATATTATCTTTTTTTGCTACCATTTTAAAAACATCATATTCACTTGTTGTACTAGATAATGGAAGTCCTAAAACTTGCTCTAGTCTTTCCGGGTGCTGTTTCACAAAATCTAATTCGGACTTTGTTAAATAATATGGTGAAGGTCCGTCTATATTTCCTCCTTTTGGAACAATTTTAAATAACTCATCTCCTTTATTAAAAGTGACTTTGAAAGGTATAGAGCTTCCTGATTCTATTAATCCAGGTAGAAATCTATCTGCAGCAGCCATTGAGTCATATTTAGCAGCCATTTCATCAAATAAATTAGGGTGATCTGATTTAAATTTATTAAAGTCTATTCCTTCAGTAACAAAGTCTGTTTTACTCCAGTCATTTTCAGGGAAATACTTTTCTTTAAGTTCTTTCCAAAATGCTTCTCTTTCTGCTAAAACATTTTTTACTGAGGTTTTAGATTTTGGCTTAAAAATAGTTAATTTTGGTGATTTTCCACCTGTTAAATTTTCAGGCGTATCAATAAATTCACTATGCTGCTCCGGATTATAAGATTTTTTGGAGGTTTGCTTGGATGTTTGTCTTTTTACCTTTGGCAGTTTCTCTAATTCTCCTCCTTTTAAGTTCTTACTGCTTAGTACAAGTAATCCTGTAGTTAATGTCAACTGTCCTAAAATTCCAACAATACGCTCTATTTTTTCTGCTGTAGTCAGGTTTTTATTATCATGAATATCTTGTATGCTTTTTAAACCTTCAGAGGTAATCATCACTGCCGCTGTACCATTAAGGGCAAAATCAGTTAAAATGATATACTCAATCCCTGTTGATGATATTTTTATAATAGAGGATGCCTTAGCGATGCTGGATAATGTACCTGCCATTCCTAAAAAGCTGGATGCTATCATAATAACATCTAAAGTCAGGGTTTCGTTGGTTAATGTTCCTTTTTGTACTTTATCAATAATGCTGGCAGTTCCGGAAGTAGCACCTGTGGTACCTGCAGCTATAAATAAGTAAGGAGCAATAGGTGCTGCCGGCGTAAATGAGGCTACCAATCCTGCTACTGCGAAACCTAAAGAAGCCCAACCAGCTCCCGTGGAAAGCGATTCCCAAAATGATGCTCCATCAGTAGTGAAATTACCTTTTAGAGTAGGATAACCTAATGTATTGGACGGAATTTCATAAGCCAGGATACCATCCGGATAGGTATTTTTGCTGTCAAATTCTTCAAATAAATCTTTTAAATTATTTCCTTCATAAGTACGCTGATGCTGTACACCTGGAGTAAGATCTGTTAATACATAATTGCTTGGATTCTTTTTGCTTTTTCCTATAAATAAATTGAGTGAAAGGGTTTCTGTAGTTTCCTCGTTGATGGCTACGGCATTAATAGCTAATGCTGTTTGGGGAGCAATGGTATTAAAGCTTTTGTCAATGTTTTTCTTATATTCTCGTATGTTTTTTAGAGCCTGATAATCATCCTTTGGTAAGATAACCTGTCGGTAAGATGCTTCCTGACCTGTCAGATTATTATTTTTGTCTAATACCAGACAATGAATGGTATAAACTCCTGTAAGTGATCCTAAAAAGGCAGCTGTTGTCTGAGAAGAATTCATATTCCAGCCATCTTTACCGAAATATTCTCCTCTTTTATAACCATGTACATTGGCATTTTTAGCATATTCTACACCTAGTAATGCACTTGCTCCATCAAACATTTCTTTAGGCGTATTGATTTCTGCGAACCAGAAATAATGATGATCTTTAGGGATAGGCTTTCCTTTAATTGAATAATAAGACTGCGGAATATGATTAATATCTGCAGAACTTACTCTTGCAGGATTTTCACTATATGTTGCAGATTCAATATAGAAATTCGGATCACTTTTCTGTTCCTTGGATGTTCCTTTTGAAAGATTGAACTCAATAAAGGCTGCCTGCTGTCTGAAATCTGAATAATTTTGAATTTTATTCTTTTTCAAATCACCAGCTGCCGCCTCTTCCAGGGTCTTAACCTGATATTCCTTGGTATAAGCTCTGAATTCCTTTGTTAAAGTATTTTCTATGATGAAGACAAATGTAAAGTTCCCTGATTGATGGGTATTAATAGAAAACTGACTGATTACTGTTCCATCCTG
>CBFQYI010000499.1:0-3493 GCA_965720825.1 uncultured Chryseobacterium sp.
CAGAGATTGGTTGAAATATAAAACCCCTCCATTACTTATATTCAGCCACAGTTTATTGTTTTTATCAATAAGTCCGTAGAAAACATTTTCTTGTGAGCTACAGTTATAAGAGCTGATCTTTTTTATACCTGAAGGAGCAGAAAGTTGATACACTTCAATTGTATTTTTATGTAAGAAGACAAATAGATCATCTTTTTCACAGATCATACTTCCGGTTCCTGCTTTCAAATATTGCTTTTTTCCAGTGAGGATATTGTAGACAAGTATATTTCCCTGATGAGAATCATGCAAATAGAGATTGTAAGTATGTGGCTCAAACCTGAGCGTTGCAAAATATCTTTTCCCGTAATCTAATAGGATGGGGATCTTTTTAACTTTTCCGCTTTCATAGATGAAAATATTCTGAGGGTTTAAATTTCCATAAAGATAAAGTCGGTTTCCATCACGGGTAACTTTCGGAATAGAGCTTGAAAACTGATTTTTTACATAATCATTGATGTTCAGATTGATAACACGACCGTTTTTTAAATAAGCAAAATCATTCAGAAAGGGAAGAATGAATACCTCGCCGTTGGGCAAAGGCTCACAGGATATAATATCAATATTCTTTAACCCTTCTTTCTTACCGTATTGTTTAAATTCCTTTCCGTCAAATCTGAATAAACCATTATCGCTGCCTATCCAGATGAAACCATTTTTATCTTGTCTCAGATGATAGGTATAGGAGCAGTTTAATCCTTCCTCATCGCTATAGTTCACCATCCCGGGGATCTGTGAAGGCAATAATGAGGGAAAGAATAAAATTGCAGATAATGTGAGGAAAGTAAATAAATTTTTCACATGATAATGATAATTTCGTAAATATATAATTTGATTGAGAATAATACAATGTTTGTAGTGGAATATTGAAAAAAAACAAGAGGAAAAAATTCGGATAATTTTGGACAATTTTGTACTTTTGTATGTTTGCTGAAATCATATATGTCACAAGAAATAAATCCAACCTACTCCGAAGATAATATCAGAACCCTCGATTGGCAGGAACACATCCGTTTGCGCCCCGGTATGTACATCGGGAAGCTCGGTGACGGTTCTTCCGCTGATGACGGTATTTATATCCTGTTAAAAGAAATCCTTGATAACTCTATTGATGAGTTCAGGATGAGATCAGGGAAAAGAATTGAAATAAAACTGGACGATGGCAAAGTTACCATCCGTGATTTTGGACGTGGAATTCCACTAGGGAAAGTGGTAGACGCTGTCTCAAAAATGAATACCGGTGGTAAGTACGATAGTAAAGCGTTTAAAAAATCTGTAGGTTTGAATGGTGTTGGTACCAAAGCGGTAAATGCCCTTTCAGATTACTTCAGAGTTCGTTCTTTCCGTGACGGAAAAATGAAAGTTGCTGAATTCTCCCGCGGGATGATCACGGAAAACTTTGATGAGAAAGAAACCTCAGACAGAAACGGTACTGAAATTTCTTTTATTCCTGATGGAGAAATCTTCCTGCATTTCAAATACAGGAAAGAGTATATCGAAAGAATGCTCCGTAACTATGCGTACCTGAATCCGGGACTTAAAATTCTTTTCAACGGAGAAACCTATTATTCTGAAAACGGTCTTAAAGACCTGTTGGAAGAAGAACTGGAGAGTGAGATTCTTTATCCAATTGTTCATTTGAAGGATGAAGATATTGAACTTGCTATTACCCATTCTGATAAATCACAGACCGAAACCTATTTTTCATTCGTGAACGGACAGAATACAACGCAGGGAGGAACACACCTTAATGCATTCCGTGAAGCGTATGTAAAAACGATTCGTGAGTTTTTCAATAAAAGTTTTGATGCCTCTGATATCAGAAAATCTATCATTGCTGCGATCTCCATCAATGTAGAAGAACCGGTTTTCGAATCCCAGACCAAAACAAAATTAGGGTCTAATGACATGGGACCAAACGGACCTACCGTAAGAACATTCATTATTGACTTCCTGAAGAGTAAACTGGACAATTTCCTGCACAAAAATCCGGAAATAGCTGAAGCAATTCAGAGAAAAATATTAATTTCCGAGAGAGAAAGAAAAGAACTTTCCGGAATCCAGAAACTGGCCAGAGAGAGAGCTAAAAAAGTATCTCTTCACAATAAAAAACTTCGTGACTGCAGACAGCATTATAACGATCAGAAAGCCGAAAGAAAAGGAGAGAGCCAGATCTTCATTACCGAGGGAGATTCTGCATCCGGATCTATCACAAAATCCAGAGATGTAGAAACTCAGGCCGTATTTTCACTGAAGGGTAAACCACTGAACTGTTATGGTCTTACCAAGAAAGTGGTGTATGAAAATGAAGAATTTAACCTTCTTCAGGCCGCTTTAAATATTGAAGAAAGTCTGGAAGACCTGAGATACAATCAGGTAATTATTGCTACCGATGCCGATGTGGATGGGATGCACATCCGTTTGCTGATGATTACTTTCTTCCTGCAGTTCTTCCCGGATCTGATTAAAAACGGACACCTTTACATCCTTCAGACTCCGTTATTCAGAGTAAGAAATAAAAAAGAAACAAGATATTGCTATACTGAAACAGAAAGAATAAAAGCATTAAATGAACTGGGGAAAAATCCTGAAATCACCCGATTTAAAGGATTGGGAGAAATTTCTCCGGACGAATTTAAGCACTTCATTGGTAAAGATATCCGTTTAGAACCTGTAGTAGTGGGAAAAGACCAGACGATTGATCAACTTCTGGAATTCTACATGGGGAAAAATACACCGGACAGACAAACATTCATCCTGGAAAACCTCGTGGTGGAAGATGATACTGATATTGATAAAAAAGAAATACTGGATGATGTAGAAAATTAAAAAAAAACTTATAACTTAAAAAACTGGTTGTAAGAGCCATTGCAGACTGAAAAAAAGCACAATTTTGGATGAAGTAGGAAATTATAATACTTACACAGCCAAAAAAATAAAATGAGACTAAGTAACCGTAATAAAGCATCAATTTATAACTCTTTGAGTACACTGCTTTTGATGATAGCAGTGTTTGGTATAACTGTATTTGCAGCTAATGAGTACAGGTTTCATGCAGTGGGTAAAGAAAGTTATTTATTAATTATTGTTCCTGTTTTGCTGCTGATTATCTTTTATATCAGTGGAAGACAGATTTTTGAATACGACAGTGACGGAGAAGCTTTGAATTTTAAAAACAGGAATGTTATTCCTTTTTTAAACAAACCTCTTCATGACGAATTTCCAAAATACAAACTGATAAAATATGATGTGGTCAGTATTCTCTTTTTCAAAAGATTATACATTACCGTTTCCAGTAAGAATAATGGTTCTACCATACTCAAATACCAGATCTCTTATTTGAGCAACAAAGAAGTAAACGATTTAAAACTCTCTCTGAACAAAGTAGTGAAAGCTAATCAAGAGAAAAAAGATAAAATAGATGACGACAGAAGAATATTCGCATGAGGGTGAA
>CBFQYI010000500.1:0-3487 GCA_965720825.1 uncultured Chryseobacterium sp.
AATCACAAGACTTGCAAAAATCATCCCCGTGGTAACCGCATCTTTTCCATCCATTATTTTGGAAACTTTTCCACCCATAATAATATAAAGTGCCCAGAAAATTCCTGCGAGAAAGGCAAGTCCAAGTCCTAATAAATCTACATGATCACTTTTCCATGGAACAATCAGCAGAATTCCCACACAAGCCAATAACGCCCATATGACATCCAGCACCTTTCGGGACAAAGCTAAAGCAAGAAATAAAGGACCTGCAAATTCCACCGTAACCGCCAATCCTAGCGGAATTCTTTGAATGGCCATATAGAAAATAAGATTCATTGCAGCCAATCCAACTCCATAGATCGCACAGTATTTCCATTTCTGACGGTCAAATTGTAAAAATTTCGGACGGTTAATCAATGTAAGCAAAACAGCAGAAAGTACTATTCTTAAAGTAACCGTACCAATAGCTCCGATAGCAGGAAAAAGCTGCTTTGCAATGGAAGCTCCTCCCTGTACACAGATAATCGCTAAAAGCGTAGCTGGTATTGCTAAGTTTGATTTTTTCATTTCTAAAATATATAATTCAAAAGATGTTGGAAGGAAGTCTCCGGGATTCAACAAGCGATTATTTTATATGACAAATTGTGAAATTCGTACTACAAAAATCAGCCTCCAAATGTATTGAAATTTTATCTCTTATCATGGGTACAGTTTACACATATTAACAGGATATAATACATAAATATTTCTTGCAGAATGATCAAAGAAACAGGGAAGAATTTTCTCTAATGATTTTCTAATAATATTCTAAAGCTTCTCTAACGGCAAAAAAGCACAGTCGTTTTTACTTTTGCACAGTAAAAAATAAAGCATATGGACTCAGATCCTTACAGTAATTATCAATCTTAAAAGCTTTAGTTGTACTCACTTTTCCCGTACAGCTGAAAAGCTTTATAACAACAGGAAAAGTTATGACTACATTAGAATTTACCCTTCGTCTCCTTACCGCATTTGCCCTTGGTGCCAGCATTGGCTTTGAAAGACAGTGGCGTCAGAAAAGTGCGGGTCTCCGTACCAATACACTAGTATGCCTTGGCTCTGCAGCATTCGTACTTCTTTCCATCAGAATCGGAGGCGATGCTACAGGCAGAATAGCCTCTTATATTGTAAGCGGAATCGGCTTTTTAGGAGGAGGCGTTATCATGAAAGATGGTCTCACCGTGAGAGGACTCAATACCGCGGCTACCATCTGGTGTTCTGCCTCTGTAGGTGCTCTCAGTGCTATGGGATTTCCCGTGGAGGCAGCCATTACCAGTGGATTTATTATCCTCACCCATATCATCCTTCGCCCTTTAGGCGTCAAGCTGGGCAACAATATCAACAGCAGAAACCATTATACAGAATATCTTCTCAGCATCAAATGCAAAAGTGAAGTGGAAAATCACGTCCGCGTACAGCTGATGCAATCTCTGAGCGGAAATGATAAAGTATTGCTGAAATCTCTTACCAGCGACGATAATGGTCTGCCTGAAAATGCCATCATTACAGCGGAAGTTCATGCTTCCACCCCTCAGGATAGTTTCATGGAAAAAACAGCCAGCCGACTGACAATTGAAGATAAAGTCATCAAAGTAAGCTGGGAAATTATAGGTACCGAAAACGATTTGTAACATTAAAAACAACCTTTGAAGCGATGTTAAAAAAATCTTCAAACAAAAATCTCAATTCAGCAGCTCTTGTAAAATTGAAAGAAGCTGCAGCCGAGAATGAAAAAATGGTGTATGCCTTGCTAGAAACTTCGGAAGAAGGGCTCAGCGAAAACACCGTAAAAGGCCGTCTGAAAATTTATGGCAAGAATGAAATTGCTACCCAAAAAGCACCCTCATGGGTAAAACAGTTTGCCCATTCTTTCTTCAATCCATTCAATTATATCCTGGCCTGCATTGCCATCATCTCATTATTTATTGATGCAATTCTTGTCCCTGTGGGTGAAAAAGATTTCAGTACCAGTATTATTATTTCGGTGATGCTGCTTTTCAGTACAGTTTTAAGATTCATTCAGGAATTCCGAAGCAACAAAGCGGCAGAAGCCTTAAAGAAGATGGTAAAGACAAGCTGTCTTACCAAAAGAAAATTTAATGAAAGCGAAGAAATAGAAATCACTGAAATTGTTCCCGGAGATATCATTATTCTGTCCGCTGGTGATATGGTTCCGGCCGACTGCAGAATTCTTAAAAGCAAAGATCTTTTCATCAGTGAATCCATCCTGACGGGAGAAGCCCTTCCGGTTGAGAAAAATGCACTTCCCATCAAAGATGCCCAATACCGTAATCCTCTCGGCCTTCAAAATATCTGCTTTATGGGTACGAATGTTGTGAGCGGATCAGCAACGGTTGTTGTAGCTAATACTGGTATTTTCACTTATTTCGGAAGCATCAGCAGAAGTCTGGCTTCTAAAAGACAGGAGACTGCATTTGATATCGGAGTTAATAAAGTGAGCTATCTGCTGATCAGATTTATGCTGATCATGACTCCTGTTATTTTCCTGATCAACGGATTGGTAAAAGGAGACTGGATGCAGGCTTTATTATTTGCCATTGCAGTAGCTGTAGGATTAACTCCTGAAATGCTTCCTATGATTGTTACCGCCAATCTCGCCAAAGGAGCAGTCAATATGAGCAAAAAGAAAGTGATCGTTAAAAGACTGAATGCTATCCAGAATATCGGAGCTATGGATATTCTGTGTACGGATAAAACAGGAACCCTTACGCTGGATAAAATTGTATTGGAAACCCACCTCAACGTTCGTGGTATTGAAGATGATGAAGTATTGAAATGGGGCTACCTCAACAGTTTTCATCAAACCGGGCTCAAAAATCTGTTGGATCAGGCTGTTCTTGATCATGCCGAAGTTCACAACCTCATGAGAGCAGATGAATTGTATCAAAAAGTGGATGAAATTCCTTTTGATTTTGAAAGAAGAAGAATGTCCGTCATTCTGAATACCTCTAAAGGAAAACATCTGATGATCTGTAAAGGTGCTGTGGAAGAAATGCTTCCTTTATGTCAATATGCCTTAGATCCTGGAGAAGATCGCAGTCTGCATATTGAGAATGACAATAGTGTTCCGTTGGATGATCTTATGAAACAGCAGATTATCAGAATGTCTGAAAAGCTGAATGCTGAAGGACTTCGTGTATTACTAATTGCCATTCGTGAATTTGATGGTGATCACCCACTGAATTATTCTGTGGCCGATGAAACTCGCCTTACGCTTACAGGATTTATGGGATTTCTGGATCCCGCAAAACCTTCTGCAGAACCAAGTATCAAGGCTTTACACAAACTGGGTGTAGAAGTGAAAGTCGTAACAGGAGATAACGATATTGTGGCTAAAAAAATATGTCATGATGTAGGAATTCCTATCAATACCATTATGCTCGGTGATGAACTGGAGGTAGGTTGTGATGGCCACTGCGTGGTCAAATGCAGCGGGGTCGAGTAT
>CBFQYI010000501.1:0-3482 GCA_965720825.1 uncultured Chryseobacterium sp.
AAAGTTTTTATGGATACAGAGGCATCAATTTACCCTGTTTTATAATATCGACTCCAAATTACAAATTCTGAACCGATTGTAAAGGTTAAAAATATTTAAATCTTAGTATCCATCAAACAAAACAACCACAAAATTGCTTTTGTGGTTGTTTTGTTTTTTATATGGGTATATTATTATTCTCCTAAAAACTCTTCCAGAAAAACTGTTTTCTGTTCCCCAGCTTCAAGATCTTTAAAAGTAACTGTATTATTTTTAATTTCTTCTTCCCCCAGGAAAACAAGATTCTTTATGCCTTTCTTTTCCGCATAGGTAAACTGCTTGTTGATTTTTGCATTTTCAGGATATAATTCAGCGGAAATTCCTTTGGATCTTAGCTTCATGATCAGTTTTAATGCATCTGTGATTCCTTCTCCACCGAAATTAGCAAACAGATATTCTATTTTAGCTGATGCTTCTTCAGGGAAAAGATTCAATTCTTCCATAACCAGATAAATTCTGTCTAATCCGAATGAAATTCCTATTCCCGGAATGTTTTTCACTCCAAAAACCTCAGTCAGGTTATCATATCTTCCACCACCTCCGATGGATCCCATAGCAACCTCATCTGCTTTCACTTCGAAGATCGCTCCGGTGTAATAGTCCAGACCTCTTGCCAAGGTAATATTGAAGACTAAATTTTGAATATCCACACCAAGGTTCAGGGATTGTGTAAGAACAAATTCAAGCTCTTCTACTCCTTTCAGACCGATTTCATTTCCTGCAAATTTTTCTTTCAGCTGAAGAAGGTTTTCCAGCGCATCGTCTGACTGGCTGAATAAGAAATCCAGTTTATCAATAGATTCCTGAGAGATTTCTCTCTCTAATAATTCTTTTACAACTCCGTCTTTCCCAATTTTATCCAGTTTATCCAGTGCTACAGTAAAATCAATCAGTTTATCTGTGATTCCTGCATATTCTGCCAATCCGGAAAGAAT
This sequence comes from uncultured Chryseobacterium sp., assembly GCA_965720825.1. Lineage (GTDB taxonomy): Bacteria > Bacteroidota > Bacteroidia > Flavobacteriales > Weeksellaceae > Chryseobacterium. The sequence goes on from CBFQYI010000501.1 coordinate 975, forward strand.
CTTTCTGTTGTTCATATGAATGGTTACAGGAACTCTCAGATCAGCAAAAGACTTCAGATATAACTGAACCAGCTCTACTTCCTGCAATAAACTCTCACTTCCTACTACATCAGCATCACACTGATAAAACTCTCTGAATCTTCCTTTCTGAGGTCTGTCTGCTCTCCACACCGGCTGGATCTGAGAACGTTTGAAGGGAAATGTCAGTTTCCCATGATTCATTGCTACGAATCTTGCAAAAGGTACGGTAAGATCATAACGAAGGGCTTTATCTGTAAGACTTTCTGCACTGAATGGTTTGTCTAATGCTTTTTGAAAGTCATGAAGCATCTGATTCTTTTTCTCTTCTTTTGCTTCATTGATACTTGAATTTAAAATTTTAAAAATCAAGCGATCACCTTCTTCTCCGTATTTTCCTGTCAATGTAGAAAGATTTTCAAAGCTTGGTGTTTCCAATGGCTGAAAACCAAATAATTCAAAATTATTCTGTAAAATATTGATGATATATTTTCTTCTGGAAACTTCCTGTGCCGTAAAATCTCTCGTCCCTTTTGCTAAACTTGGCTTCATTTGTTGTATGTCATTTTGATAAATGCAAAAGTAAGGAATTGAAAGGAATTTTACATAGTATAAAAAAGCTGAAGAAAGACTTCCCTCAGCTTTTCCTTTAATACTATCAATTATTCCAAAAAATCATACGCTTTCAAGGATTTCAAGAATTTCTTCACCATAATTTTCAATTTTATGCTTTCCGAACCCTTTGATTTCAAGCAACTCTTCTTTTCTGGCAGGTTTATACTTCGCTACAGATATCAGCTCTTTATTGCTCGCAATGAAATAAGTAGGAAGGTTCTGTTCTCTTGCTTTTTCTGATCTCCAGAGTTTCAGAGCATCCAGAATTTTTTCTTCATCTGTGTTTAAAAGGTCAGTATCTGCAGAATATTTTACTGCCTTGGGTTCTTTTACTGTACTTTTTGTAAGCTTTAATTCTTCAAAATACAATATTACAGACCAGTATCTTTCTTCACACACAAAGGCTGTTTCTACTTTCATGATCTCATTACCTTCCAGAAAATCATCCAGCATTTTCTGGTCTTTGTAGAGAAATTCTTCAGGCAGCCTGATTTTAAAAATTTTTACTCTCATCATAGGTGTTTTTAAAGTTATTTTCCTCCCAGCAACAGGATTTCATCTACACGAATTTCCGTGATATACCGCTTCACCCCGTCTTTATCATCATAAGATCTGTAGCTAAGCTTTCCTTCAACAGCTATTTCTTTTCCTTTGGCAACATACTTTTCAAAAATTTCTGCTGTTTTCCCAAAGGCAATCAAATTGTGCCATTGTGTTTCTTCTACCTTTTCTCCTTTAGCATTCGTGTAATGATCACTGGTGGCTAAGGATACACTTGCTTTTACGTTTCCGTTGTCGAAGTTTACCATTTCAACTTCTTTCCCTGTGTAACCAATTAATGTTACTTTGTTTCTTAGTGACATAACTTTTATATTTTAAAGATTAATAAATTCAGATAAGAGACGTTCACTGCTTTCTCAAATCTCTGTTGCAAAGATTGCGATGTTCCGATATCACAGTCGGTTATAAACTATTTAAATCCGTTTGTAGTCGTTTGTAAACGGATATAGGAATAAAAAGAATCCTTTTCGATATCGGATTTATAAGAATTAAAAGCCATTAATCCCCAGTATTTAATTAAAAATTTAATAAAACAAAAACATATACTAAAATATTTTTCTCCTTTTAAAAACATTGAAAAATAGATGTATGACAAGGATTTTTTTTCTATTTAATTTAATTTTTTTTTTGCAAATTTGTAAAAATGTCTGATATGCAAAAAGAAAAACTCCGTACAGTAAGAAAAATGAAAGGTTTCACTCAACAGCAAATGGCTGAAGTGATCCCCACTGACGTTTCCAACTATAGCAGAAAAGAAAGCGGTGCTGTATCTATAACACAGACAGAATGGAGCAAACTCGCCAAATTTTTAGAGGTTCCTATCGAAGAGATTTACGAAGAAGAGGAAGCTAAAATTGTTATTGAAAACCCTGTTTTTAATGATAGCCCTGGTTCAAACGTTGGAAATAGTGGTTTTTCAGCCAATAATATGGGATATATCACAAATGAATTAAGTATAGAAATCATCAAGACGATGCAGGAATATATTGGTCTGCTGAAAGAAGAAATTGAAAGACTTAAAAAATAGAAATCATCAACTAAAAATATTGAAGCCAGAGTGGAATCTTTTTCTGCTCTGGCTTTTTTTATAAAATTCAAACAAATAAAAAGGCACTCAACAAAATTATTGAGCACCTCCTACTTAATCATGCAACTAAAATTTGAATTTTATTTTTTTTCACATTCAATAATGCTTTTTGCTTCTGTTCCGATATGAATAAGCCGGTTGCACTGAAGACCTGCTTTTTCAATGATCATTGTAAACTCGCTTAAAGTTCTCTCTTTTCCGGTAAGACAGGCCAGCATAACAATATC
>CBFQYI010000502.1:0-3468 GCA_965720825.1 uncultured Chryseobacterium sp.
TGCTGCTAAGGAATTTTATAAAAACTTTCGTGTTAAAAAATGGATCAATGATCCTTCTGCAGAGCAGGATCAACCGGTGATCACGATGAGTACACAGGTGAGCGGTGCCGGATATGGAAACAACTCTTATGTAAAATCTTCATTGTCTTATCTGGCTTTGAAAGATTATTTAGGAGATGAGCTCTTTAAAAAAGCATTACATCATTATATGGATAACTGGAATGGGAAGCATCCGGTTCCTTGGGATTATTTTAATTCTATGAATACAGGTTCTGGAAAAAATCTGAATTGGTTCTTTCAGAATTGGTTTTATACTAATAATTATATTGACTTAAAAGTCACAGGAGCCTCTCAGAAGAATGACATGCTTACCATAAACGTAGCAAATGTAGGAGGATTTGCCATTCCTTTTGATGCTATATTGTCTTATGATGACGGAACTAAGGAAAAACTCCATTTTTCACCTTCAGTTTGGGAAAAAGATCAGAAATTGACCGATCTTGTAATTCCTCTTAAGAAGAAGGTAAAATCTGTACAGGTGGACGGAGATATCTTTATGGATTACACTCCTGATGACAACCGTAAAAATTTATAAAGAAAAGCCTTCAGGATATGAAGGCTTTTCTTGTTTTTAGAAATAGGCAGTTAATCGTAAGCCTAATGTAATATAACTGATTTTTTCCTTAGCAATCAGGTTGTTCAGTTCCTGATCCAGTTCTTCACTTTCCTTGATCTCATCGCTGAAGGAATATTGAATTGTAGAATTGATCTTATTATAATCTGTATAGAAAGTAAGACCTAATCCCGGATTGAACTTATAGGTCATGGAAGCTCCTGTATTCCAGCGGAAAGCCGGTTTGGGTTTGTATCTGGCGATCTGAAGTTCATTGTTGGGAGCATCAATATCGTTTCCTTTTAAAAATACTTTTCCACTTGCTGTTGCAGCATATCCTCCGGTTACCTTTACAGTAAGCTGCCATTTTTCTGATAACTCATGAGAAAAATAAGGTCCGATGCCTGCAGAAAGAAATCCCATAGATTGTGTTTTGATTTCATGATCACCAAATCCTGTTCGTCATCAAATGTTATTCTTTGAGATTTAATCGGGAAGCTGCTGAAAGACACATCTGCACCCACACCCCATTTTTTTGAAAAGAAGTAAGCTCCTTCCAATCCTCCCTCAAAACCAATTTGTTTTTTATCATCCAGTTCAGATTCCCTCAGGAAGTTAGTGGTGCCCAACGCAGTTCCCATTTTTAAAGAGAGAAAAGATGGATAATCGTTACCCTGTATCCTGGATAAAATACTTAAATTATCACCCTTGTTTTTATAAATTTTGTCAATAAAGAAATATCCCAGTTCCGTTGATATAATTCCGATACCTGCACCAGCCAGAATATCCGGAACCCAGTGTCTGTTGTTTAAATTTCGCCCAAGCCCTGTAAGAGTGGCTGAACCATATCCTGCAATACTGTAGGCAGGATTTACCAAACCATATTCTTTGTGAAGAAAACTGGCATTGGTAAAAGCCATTGCCGCATGTCCTGAGGGAAAAGAATTATTTTTGGATCCATCCGGACGTTCCACTTTTGCAGTATATTTAATGGAATTGACTAAAATCGCCATGATGGCTAAACTGGTACCATAAGATAAAGTAGCCCGTCCAATATTGTTACGACCCTTTACACCTGCCAGTTTTAATCCGTAAACAGCTGCGGCGGGAGCATATTGAAGATAATCATCATATTTTACTTTGAAGTTGGGGAGATATCGGTTTCTTACCTCACGAATATTCTCTTTTTCTCCCCATGTTGCGGCGGCAGCAGTAAAAAGAATAGCTGGAGCTACCGATTTTTTTACCCATTCTTTTTTGAAAAAAGGAGTTTTCTCCTGAATAGAATTTCCTGAACTGATAATTGCCAGGTCTTCTTTGAGATTTCTGGAGGGTATCGTATCCTGTGTTTTAATTTGGATCGTATCCTGAGCTTTAATACAGTATAAATGCAATAGTATTCCTGATGCTAATGCTATTTTTTTCATCTTAGTGGTGTTGAAATTTAAATCGCGTAAAAATATTAAAAAAATCTATCCCAAAAATTGAGATAGACTATTTTAATGTTTTTATAATATTTGAACTGAGGTTGTTGGTTATCTTAACCCGGCTCTTGGTCCAGCAGCAGCTACCACAGCCTGCATTCTTGTTTTCTGGTTGGCAGAAAACATAACCATAGATTTGTCATCTACATAATCCATATAGTTCATGAACATCTGAGAACGGCTTACACCACCACAAACTCTGTTTAGAGGGTAAGTAGGGTTTCCGTAGTTAGGGCCAGGAGATGTAGGAGTATCATTAGAGTAATCTGTCTGGCATCCAGCATCAGATGATCCCCAAAGGTGTGGAAGGTTTAGGTAATGTCCTACTTCATGCGTTACAGTTCTTCCTAAATTGAATGGAGCAGAAGCACCTGTTTTACCTATATACTGATAGCCTATTACAAGACCATCATACCATTGTCCTGCATTTTCAGGGTAATACGCGTAGCCTAGAGTTCCAGGTTGATTGTTTTCGTCAAGAATTGAATTAACAACCCAGATATTCATGTTTTTATTGACATCAGTAGCATCAATACCTCCGGTACTGGCTTTTTTCATTTGTTCCAGATCAGATCTCCAACCTGTTTTCGTACTCTGCTTACGGTTGGTTGCTACTAGTTTGAAACGGATTTTTACATCACCAGCTGCGGCTGGCTGGAATGCTGCAGGAATTTTGTTGATATCAGAGTTGGTAGCGCCATAGTCGGCATTAAGGACTGCAATCTGTTCTGCAATTCTTGCATCGGAAACATTTTGAGCAGAAGTGTTGTAAATTACGTTAAAAACAACCGGGATTTCAACAGTTCCATCTGCAAGAACTTTTCCCACTTTTAGATTTTCTGCAAATTTTTCAGTACTGAATTCAATATCAGCCATTTTTTGTTTTAATGCAGGGTTTTTCAGAAGCATTGCTTGTCTGATTTCTTCTGATGGACAACCTCTTTTAAGAGCGCTCGGAACGGTGTTATCCTGATCCGAAGAAGTCTCGTTTTGGTTGGTTAAGCTGTCGTTGTTGCACGCCGACATAAGGCCCAGAATCAGGGCTCCAAATAGGAATTTTTTCATATCGTTATAATATAATTTGGTTGAGGGCGTGAAATTATACTATTTGAAATTAATATGCAAATTATTTATTGAATATTTGATAATTATATAATTTATCAGTTGTTTGTTTGAATTAAAATCAATTAAAATCGATTAGTATTGAATTTTAGTTAAAATTGATTATTTATTTTATATTTCACAATAGTAAAATTTAAAGGGTTAAAGTTTAACTTTTACGGATACACCGAGATCCCGGGTACCGGGGAATTCGGACCACTGCACGCCCTGGCCGTTGCCGATGCCATTGATGGCTTCGGGATTCAGATG
>CBFQYI010000503.1:0-3452 GCA_965720825.1 uncultured Chryseobacterium sp.
ATTAATTCTTTCGACAGGTGATGTAAATGGTGCTTATGAAGCCATGTACAAAGTCGCTCATATTATGAAAAATATGGGTCATGAAGTTGTTATGTGTGTGAAACATAAAACAAAGAATGAAGAATTCATTAAAGCCTATAATCATCCTACTTCTACTCCAGTAAAGCAAAGCTTGCTCACCTCAGTTATTCATAAAGTCAAAACCAGGCTTAATATTGTAAAACCTAAGGAGGTAAAAAAAATAATCAGTACAGACAGAAAATATTCTTTCTTCAGTAAAGATGAAATAACGGCAAATATTAATGTGGACAGCTTATTAAAAACGGCAGGCTTCACACCGGATTTTATTTTTACAGGAATGACTATTGATTTTCTCAATAGTACAGACCTTCTGAACATTTACAATGCAACAAAGGCAAAAATATATAACATCACAGTAGATATGAATCATTTCACAGGAGGATGTCATTTTTCCTGGGGATGCGATGGTTATATCAGAGGATGCGATGAAAACTGCCCTGCAATTATAAAAGAAGATGAAAAAGTAACTGCTAAAAATAATTTTGAAAGAAAATATGAAAACGCTAAAAAAGCTCATTTTAAAATTATTGCAGGCTCCGGACTGACACTGATACAAGCTCAAAACTCAAAGATTTATAAAGATCAAAAGACAATTCATAATATCAATAGCTTAATTGATACCACTCTGCTTAATGATAAGAACAAATCAATAGCAAAACAGGTTTTTTCATTATCTGACGACTGCTTTTACATTTTAACTGGCGCCCAGAACATGGAAGATCCCAGAAAAGGTTTTGCCTACCTCATTGAAGCGCTTAAGCTGTTAGATCAGGAGTTATCTCAGGAATTAAAAGAAAAAATTGTACTTCTTGTTGTTTCCAATACGGTGAATGAAGAATTTGACGAGGTAACTTTTAAAAAGCAGAAAATAGATTATATAAAAGATTATAGATTGCTGTCATTATTATATCAGGCCGCTGACCTATTTATCAATTCATCTGTTGAAGATTCCGGGCCTATGATGGTTTCAGAAGCTTTGGCCTGCGGAACACCTGTTGTAGGATTTGATACAGGAGTAATCATGAATATGGTCATCGATGACTATAACGGGTATAAAGCTCCCATGAAAGACAGCAGGAAATTAGCCGATGGAATAAAAAAGATTTTTAAATTAGACCATGATTCTTACAGTATATTTTCTAAAAATGCTGTAAAGCAGGTAGAAGAATTTTCTTCGTATGAGTATGCATCCGAAATTTTTTCAAAAATATTGGAACAGAATGATTAAGAAACTATATAATAAAAAAATTTCCGGACTGGGACTCGCTATATTCAGAATTTTCTATTCATTAGTATTGCTATGCGGAGTTACACAGTTTAACTATTTCAGACACCTTATTTTTGACGAAATTCCCTTTATACATCCTGCGGAAATTGATTTTGGAATTCCCATTAAAATCTGGATGATTGCCATCATCTTCATTATATTTGGTCTTTTTACAAGATTAGCAACCATCATTAATTATTTGATGACCATCATTCTTATTGGCAGCATCAACACTTATGAATATCATATGTTTTATGCTTATCTGGGAATCAATTTCCTGATGATATTTTTGCCCATATCAAGAAATCTGTCATTAGACCGCCTTATTAATAAACTAAAATATTCCAATACCCGCTTCAACTATGATCCTCCTAAAAAGGTGAATGCTCTAAGCTATCTTATTCCTATTTTTATTGGAGTTGCATTTGTATATTTCGATTCTATATTTTACAAATCCACATCTTCTTACTGGACTAAAGGCTTGGGGGTATGGTATCCAACCAGTTTTCCGTTCACTAACTTCTTTTCTATTCCGGAGATTTTAGACCAGGAATATCTGATGTTATTTTTAGGATACCTCACCTTAATCTTCGAATTGCTATTTATCTTTACTTTCTTCCGTAAAAAGTGGCGTATTCCTTTGCTTATTATTGGTTTAGGATTACATCTCGGGATCTCCATCTGCTATCCTATTCCATGGTTTGGATTAGGAATGTGCTCCATCTATTTATTAATGGTTCCTGTTGCATGCTGGGAAAAATTATTTACAGTAAACAGGAAAAAACCTCAAATGGTATTTTATTATGATGGTGAATGTCCTTTGTGCAACCGTACAAAGATTATCATTCAGCATTTTGATATCACAGGAAGGATAGATTTTAAAACAGTTCAGTATTATGCCGAACAGGAAGAACTCTTAAAAGATATTCCCACCGATGATCTGTTGAATGACATCCATTCCATAAAAAATGGGAAAATATATAAAGGATTAGACACCTATATCCAGGTTTTTAACGCTATTACCTATCTGAAACCGCTGAGCTGGTTTTTAAGAGTACCCGGAATTTATCATCTAGGAAAATCAGTATATCAATTTGTTGCAAAAAACAGAAATACAGAACGTTGTACCGAAGAAAACTGTGGCTATACTCCTCCAACATTGCCTCAGGATGAGGACAGCTTTAAAATTCTCCAGAATTACACGTTAAAAGATCTGAAAATATCCGGGATCAAATGGGGACTTGGGTTTATTATCCTGATACAGGTTATCATCTCATACAATTCTATAGGTTATAAAGGAGGGTTTGAAAAAACTTCTATAAGCCGCGCAATAAACAAGTTTTCAGATGCTGTAGAAAGACCTGCCAAAACTTTTCTGGGAATTACCCATCATGCTGTTTTTATGGACTACCATTTCAGTAACTATAATCATATTGTTGCCGTTGCTTACCTTGACAATAATGGCAATGAAAAATGGCTGCCCATCATAAACAAAGACGGAACTCCCGGAACCTCTCTCTATTATGGTCCTGTATGGGTAAAATGGACTTTCAGAGTAAACAATAATGAAATTGATCAATCTAACCTGAAGAAAGGAATACAGGATTTCACAGCTTTCTGGGCCTATCAGAATAATGTTAATTTAGATGATGCTAAATTTATTATTAAGCTAAAAAAAATAGATACAACTCCTTATCATTGGGAAAAGGGGTTCCTGAAAAAACAGATGGAAAAACAATGGACTGACGTAGGAGTTGCAGCATGGAGTAATAAAAAATGTTCAATCCAGATTCCTGAAATTGAAACTTTATAAATTTTTTAAACAGATTATCACCTATCAAATTTAAATATTCCCTGATGAAAAAGATTGCAATATTAGGAGCCAGTTATTTACAGATGCCGCTTGTTCAGAAGGCAAAAGAAAACGGGCATGAAGTACATTGTTTCGCCTGGGATGATGGAAGAGCAGTATGCAAAGAATACGCAGATTATTTTTATGATATCTCTGTTCTGGAAAAGGATTTAATTCTCGAAAAATGTAAAGAAATAGGCATTGATGGAATTCTTACCATTGCCACTGACATCTGTATTCCAACAATAGCCT